>JAKACM010000073.1 GCA_021821465.1 Bacillota bacterium | reverse complement strand
GAATAGGTAGGAGGTCAGAGCGCTCGGCACCGATCCAGTATACGGCAGAAATGGCAATAAAATTCCCCAGGTAAGGTGGGGAATTTTATTTGGCCAAAGTGGGGAATTTTACTTGACAATAAACACTCCAGACGACATCATTGCGCTGCCAAGGCAATCGGGTTAAGGATTCCCCTCCGTGCTGATCCGTGAGGTCGAGTCCTTCCCACCGTTTTTCTGTCCAATTCCATGGGGCATGGAGGCGCCAGGTCGTCCCGGGACTCCCGGGTTCTTGAATCGTCGTACTGTCGGTCAAGACGAGGCGAAAGGGAAAGGTCCGCGGTGTATCCAGACCCCGTTCCACAAACCCACGGTCCACTCAATGTCCCCACCACGCCTCGGCGTGGCGTAACCGTTTCAAGACGGCCACATCCGACAGACTTCCGAGACCCGTCCGCTCGGCCCCACTCGCCACGGTGCGCAAAGACCAATCATTCCCGGCATACGCGAAGATGAGGCGTAACAGAGCTTCGGCACTCTGAATGGCCCGCCGGCGCATGATCGCATGCTGCTCCCAGGCCGCATCTTGCCAACCTTTCGGCAAAAAATGCAACAAAAATGCCCAGCTTTCCTCCCACACGGTCTCTGAAGACTTCACCACCATATCCTCCTCGTGCCTAAACTGTTCCTCTTTCGATCACTGCGGGATATCTGGGAAAAGTCCTTTACGTTTCGAAAAATTTTTTTAAGTTTATTTTATAGGGTCAGCTAAGTTAGCGCGTATGGGAATAGACCCCCCTGCCTTGCGAGGTTTGTTGAGAGAAAAAAAGTAGCTAGACCCGAGAAGAATTATCTGGACTAGGAAAAAATTACCTCGCCTAGGGTGAAAAATCATTGCGCACTTGGAACAGGAGTTCGTGTTGTTCCGAGTGTGCTTTGTTTTGGGTGCTGTGGCTTTAGTACAAGATGTTCCGCCGCTAGGATTGGCCTGCCACGTTCAGAGAGTAAAAATCGGCCGGGTTCATCATCTGCCATGTCATTGAAACATCCGTGGTGTTTTGATTCGGGATTGCTTTATTCGACTTAAAAACGGGAATGCCTTAGGGCAATCCACGCGATTGGCTGCGATTTGGTCGCGTGCATTATGAACGACTGTCCTTCCTTCCCCGCTCTAATTGTGCTCAGAAGGAATTGTACCCTGCCATTATAATTGGGGCTGTCTACCATGTATTCCCACAGGAAAAGCATCTTGGTATGATTGTATACTTGACTGATTTATCTGTATTGTATACAATGCATTCGTGAGGTAGGAGGTGTCGTGGGGTGTTCGTTACCGGACTTCGATGTTTTCGATGTGGTGCCAAGTATGAAATGGATCCCAAGGCATATACATGCCCGGCATGTTCCGGCAACCGTGACGATGAGGGAATTCTCGATGTCCAGTATGACTATTCCGCTGCAAAAGCAATGATTCACTCTACGCTCCATAATAATGGCCGACATGACGTTTTTCGTTTTCTACCCCTTCTACCCACATCGGATACGATAGGCGTGCTGCCAGCAGGCGGTACCCCCTTAATTCCAGTATCAGGACTTGCCACCCGGTTGGGACTGCAATCTCTGTTTCTCAAGGACGAAACGCGCAATCCCACACACTGTCTAAAGGATCGTGCCACTGCGGTTGCCGTAACCATGGCACGGGCACACGGATATCGTGATCTCTACTGTGCTTCGGCCGGAAATGCCGCCATTTCCCTCGCGGGATTCTGTGCTCAAGGTATCGGGTGCCATGTCTTTGTGCCGCGGGAAGTCTCCCAAACGCGTCTCAACTGGTTGCGGCGTTACGGAGCCGACGTTCACATTTCTACGGGAAATTACGATCAAGCCTAGGATGAGGCAGAACAAGCGGGGGCAGAAAATGGTTGGTACAGCCGAAATTGCGCATTTAACCCATTTCTGGTCGAAGGGAAAAAGACCGTAGCGCTGGAAATCAGTGAGCAATTCGGATGGCAGGTATCGGATTTGATTGTAGCCCCGGTAGGCGATGGATGTACATTGGGAGCGGTCGGAAAGGGTTCCCGCGAACTTAACCTTGTTAGACTGACGGATCGGATTCCCCGGCTCATCGGAGTGCAATCCGAAGCGGTACAACCTTTGGTCAAGCGCTATCATGGAGAGGTGGTCCGCGAGAACGGAGATGCAACACGGGCGGAATCCATCGCAGTGCGGCGACCACGTAACGCATTACGCCTTCTTTATGAAATGCGCACATCGCATGGCCACATGCTGGCAGTCTCCGACGAACAAATTTCGGCGGCACAAAGATTGTTGGCTCACGAAGCCGGTGTGGTTTCAGAGTTCACAAGTGCTGCAACTCTCGCAGGTGTTCCAACTAGCGGAATCCGAATCTTTGGGAAATCAGTCCGCCGTTTTGGTTATCACCGGCGGTCGAGTGGATTGTG
This sequence comes from Bacillota bacterium, assembly GCA_021821465.1. GTDB lineage: Bacteria > Bacillota > Sulfobacillia > Sulfobacillales > Sulfobacillaceae > Sulfobacillus. Next base: position 23,189 of record JAKACM010000073.1, on the reverse strand, counting down.
ACTGTTAGGAGGAAAAAAGGATGGCAATTCAGGAAGTGTTGCAACTGGGGGACCCTCGCTTGCGGGAGGTCTCGGTTTCGGTAGAAGACCCCGTGACCGACGAAGTCCCGTCAATTGTGGACGATTTACAAGATACCCTTCGTCATTGGCGTGAAACCACGACATATGGACGCGGTATTGCAGCCCCACAAATCGGTATCATGAAGCGTATGATCTGGATGAATGTAGACAAACCATGGCTCTTGATCAATCCGCAAATCGTTGAGCGGAGTTCCGAAACCATGGTGGTGTGGGATGCATGCCTCAGTTTCCTGAGCATTTTCTGCCAGGTAACTCGCAACCAATGGATTAGGGTTCGTTACCAGACCCCTTCTGGAGCATGCCATGAAATCAGAGTGGATGCAGAACTATCGGAACTTGTCCAGCATGAGATTGACCACTTGGATGGAATCCTCGCCTTGGATCGGATCACGGATATCAAGACATTGTGCACTCGTGAGGAATTTGAGAAGCGATATCGGGCGCAAAGCCCGTATGTCGTATGAGTCCTAAACGGCCTCTTCGCGATGAGGTGAAACATCAGGTTCTTGAGCGAGTGGTACGTGGCCGTTTGCCCTTTGGACACCGTATCAATGAGACCGCTCTTGCCGAGGAGCTCGGGGTTAGCCGGACTCCACTACGAGAAGCGTTACTGGAATTGCAGCGAGAGGGATTTTTGCACTCGGCTACCGCTCGAGGATTCACGGTCCGTCCACTCACTGCCCATGAGATACAGGAAATCTATCCAATTTTGTGGACCTTGGAAAGTCTGGCATTGCAGAGCGTCGAGCAAGCTCCGAATATCGAAGCCTTGGTGGATTATAACAAAAAGTTGCATCGAACAAAAAACGATCCGGAAAAAGCCCTGGAACTTGATTCGGACTGGCATGCCCTTTTGATTTCAGAATGTCACAATGAACGGTTGCGTGTCATGATTTCAGAACTAAAACGGATCGTTCACCGTTATGAGTATACGTTCATGTGGGATGTCGCTTTGATTGAGCGGTCTGTAGAACAACATCAGGCGGTCATTGATGCACTCTCACACAATAATGGCAAGCAAGCAGAAATGGCTCTACAAATGAACTGGCGAACGGGTATGGAATCGCTACTCGCCCAATTATAATATAAGCTAAATTTTGTAGTTTTGGCTGGGACCCCTAAGATGTGCGGAACTTCCCAGAGGATATGTTGCGATCAAGTCATTGCGGCGGATGTAGTGCCGTTATGACACGGACGGGTCATGTCCGCAACATTCTGGAGTATGGGCTTGGCCACGAGATTTTGGTGCATGATGTATTTCTCCCGTCCTTCCGCATCGGTGTTTCTTGAAATTGAACACACCGATGCCTGTTTAGAACGCGATTTATGAGTGTCCATACTTCAAATATGGACTTGGGGGATCGTAACGGCAATTTACGAATTTTATTTAAATACGTCGTAAAACTCAGCCGTTGAGGGCGGACTTTTACCGCACTCGTGGATCATCTGTCCGTTATTTATGTGTTTGGGTAGCCTTTTGAGACTGATGACGAAGACCGTGGCAGAAAATTTCTCGCGCAAAATAACGGGCGATGAATCCCACAGCTAGGGAAACCGTGCCACACACTATCCCGAGGCGAATGAATCCCCCGGTGGCTAGTAGCACAGATCCGGTTGCGGTGGCGGCCGTGGCTCCCAAATAGATCGCCGCGCTGTTGAGCGATAAGAGTGTCGAGCGATTCTCCGGGCTTAATTCCGAGACCACGGCAGTCAAGCTTACGCTGCCTGAGCCCAAAGCTACATTCCAGAGGATCTGGATGATAATCGCTCCGACCAACATTCGAGTCACCAAGGAAAATCCGACGACTGTCACTGCCGCCACAATGCTCGCACCAACCATTATTCGATATTTGCCGATTCTATCGGACCATCGGCCACCCCAGATATTCCCCAGCATGTTTCCGGCTCCTGAGATCATGATAATGAGGCCAACTTCGGCGACGTTTAAATGAAAATTGTGCGTGTAATAGACACCGATGAAGGCGAACATGCCATATAATCCCGCCATCCATAAAAATGATGCGAACAAGGCCCAGAAGATCGAGGATTCCTTCAGAACGAACCGAAACTGACGGCGATAGATTGCCCCCAACGTAGTCTTTTCTGTCTGCTGTGGCAGTAATTGGGATTTTGTCACAGTTTTGAGGACGACGACGGCCAGAATGGTTGTCCAAAGTGCCTACAACCCAAAAGGGTGTGCGCCATGTGGTGCCGTAGGTTAAGAAAGAACCGATGGGTACCCCAATTACCGAGGCGCTCCAGAGAGATCCCGTGACGATTCCCATCACTTGACCCCGCTGTTCAAAAGGAACCATATCGGCAACCAAGGCGAAAATTGTCGGAATGATGATGGCGCCTCCTATCCCAGTCATGGCTCGAAAAACCAATAGCTCATCGAAGCTCCGGGCCCATCCCGTTAACATGGTGCTGAGGCCAAAAACCACCAATCCTATTAGGAACATGGTTTGACGATGAAAGTGGTCGGCAATAGGACCGAACAGCGGGGAGGACAGACCATATGCCAGGGCATACATGGTGACAAAGAGCCCTCCGCTGTGGGACGCCACATGTACTGAGGCGGTCATCGCCGGAATCAAGGTCGATACGAGCATCGCATCCATGCCGACTAAAAAAGCCCCGAACGCCAAGACCGCTAGCAACCCACGCGGAGGCTTCGGTGTTACGGTTTTGTGTGTAGTCATATACTATCCTCCATTTGGTATCTCCAGCTGGATGAGGGATAACGGGGATAACCTTCTTGTTGTGATATGGCATGGTTGCCCTGGTCAATCGAAGTGACCGGGAATCCTGATTGGTTCATGAATGAGAACATGTGTGAGTTCTTTCATTGCTTTGCCATCGGGATCTCCACTGTGAGCGTCGACTTTCTTCATCAATGCGGCCGCCGGTAATGAGCCGATGCTAACATGTGCGGCGCTCTTGTCTCCAGCAAAAGGTTGGGGTTCATTTAAAAACTCCGCTATGCGGAGGAGGGGGCGTGAAGAGATGTTGCCCTTTTAACTCTCTTCCTGCCTTACGTCACTGCTGTTCGGTGACAAAGTGAGGTCAACATGCGTAGTAACGTCCGACAAAAACCGCTGAATGATTTGAAGTTCTTGCGCGGAGTAACGCGAGAACAATTCCTTAATCTGTGTTTGGGCGCGTTCATGGAATATCCTGTGAACCTTAGCCACGGCTTCTCCCCGTGTTGTCAATTGAAAATAGATGTTTTTTTGGTTGTCGGGTTGTCGAAAACTCACCACGTCCCCTCGGTCCAGGAGTTTTGACATAATTTTAGATATTGCACCTCGAGTCATGTTAAGATGTGCTGCAATGACCGTTACGTTAGGATTTTTCGTGCGTTCAATGAAATCAATAACATGAATCTCTGAGAGTTGATAGGTGTATTCTGAGTGAAGCTCCGCCCTCACCAGCCGACTTAATTGCAAGCCACGATGACGACTCTGTTGTTCTAGGTGATATAACACCGATTCCCATGTTTTCACAATGCGATCTAGCATGAATTTATCCCCATTTGCTGAATAATGTTTCCTTAGATACAATAATACATCTGGAAAAAAGTCTCTCGCAACCGTGAGAAAGTCTCGATGGGTCTTTCTTGATAGATGTTCCTAGGCTTCCGGAGAGCCCGGCAATCGGAATTTTGAGGATTTCTATTCTCTGTAGGCGAGAATGGTGGATAGTCCTTTACGGGGAGCATCGGTTGTGATATTGTTTCCCGGGAAACATAAATGAATTACTGTCATGGCAGCACGTAGAGTTAGCAAGATAATTCAAAAAGTTGTGGTGTGTCTGGGATCATAACGAAGGTCAGCGATGATCCGTGAAACTTAAATGGGAATGACTTGTTCAAAAGATTGGTTTGTTCTAAGCGCCGTTCTAAGTATGTTGAGGGAACAGTGACATCGAACGATACAAAATTGAAATTGAGCTAATTCTTGGCGAAGGGAGTATTGTTGGTGGATGCTGGGGTGTTGTACGACTATGGAAGTCCTGTTTTCGATGAGTTTTATGAACCGATTGGTGGTCACGAAAATATGGTGGTGGAGGTGAAGGCTGCGGCCATTAGCAATTTTGATATCATTTGGGCCTCGGGTGCTCACTATCTGAAACCACGGAGTTTCCCATGTGTCGCCGGACGTGAGGGAGTGGGAAAACTTAAGGATGGCCGTCGCGTGTATTTTGACGATCCATTGCCTCCATTTGGATCGATGGCGCAACGCACTCTGATTGCAGAACAGTCCGCCATTTGGCTTCCCGATGACGTGGACGATGCTGTTGCGTCCGTTCTGGGGAATTCAGGCTTAGCTGCTTGGCTCCCCTTGGAGTGGCGAGCGCAACTGTCACCCGGAGAGACCGTTCTGATCCTGGGGGCTGGGGGTATTGTGGGACGGCTTGCTGTTCAGTCGGCAAAACTGCTAGGGGCCGGTCGCGTCGTGGCAGCGGATCGCAACGTCACATCCTTGCAAAATGCCCGATCCCTCGGAGCTGACGCTCTTGTGACTTTGGTGCAGTCGGAAGACAACTGGATCAGTCAGTATCGTGAGGCCGCTCAAGGTGAGGTGGATGTGATCATTGATTATTTATGGGGGAGACCTGCAGAGCTAGCGCTGGAAACTGCTGCTATTGGCGCACGGCTAATTCAGATCGGAACCATGGCTGGGGAGACTCTTCGTTTAGCCGCATCGGTTGTTCGCAAGCAGTCACTGGCCATTTTGGGCTACACCAACTATCATGTTCCTAAACCGGTTCGGTTATCAACATACCGTCACATGGCGAAGTTGGCCCGAAACCATGAGCTGAAAGTCGACGTGCAAGAAATTCCTCTGCTGGAGATCGAGACGGCCTGGGAACTGCAAAAATCCGTTAAGTGTAAACGAGTCGTAGTCATTCCATGAAATCTCAAAAGGAGTGTAAGGATGCTTCTTTACTCGGAAAATGTATACTTAAGACCATTTGAACTTCATGACGCAGACAAAGTACGAGAATTGGCTGGGGAATATGCTATAGCAAAAACCACTCTCAGCATTCCGCATCCGTATCCGGAAGGTGTCGCTTGAGGAGTTCATCCGAGATTCGCATGAAGGCTCAGCGAGGAAAAATCGTTATACGTTTGCAATTGTTCATAAACTCGACGATGAATTATTGGGTACGATTAGTCTCAATGTTACAACTGAGCACAAACGAGGCGAAATAGGGTACTGGATGGGAAAAGCGTACTGGGGACATGGTTATACAACAGAAGCGGCGCGCAGGCTTTTAAAATTCGGGTTCGAGGAACTGGACTTGAACCGTGTCTACGCTTTCGCATTTTCCACAAACCCTGCTTCCTCCAGGGTGATGCAGAAAATCGGGATGACTTACGAAGGAACCCTCATTCAACATGTTTTCAAGTGGGACCAATATCAAGATCTAGTCGCATACGGTATTCTGAAAAGTGCCTATCAAGAACTGACAAAGTGACGGGAGATATCGTCAGGGTAAAAAAGCACGGCAAGGATTCCAAGGAGTTTTATCAGGATAATCTGCGGTGAGCAAACTTATCGGTGAGAGTTTTGAACAATGCCAGCCTTTTCGCAAGCGTGTAGAGGAGCCAGTGAATTGACCAAGGAATTGGGAGGGTGTACCTCACTTTTGTGAGGGAATTAATGACAGGTAATGCATGGTAACATCTGGGGATTTACGGTATGAAATTTCTGAGTGGGATGCAAAGGATTTTTGCGTACGGATGTCGAAGCTCCTCATAAGAGATTTGCCAACTCAAGAGAGGAGCTATAATGATATGATACGAGCATCACAGAAATTAAGCAAGGAGCGTCACACCAGTTGGAGGGAATGGGTGGCGGGGATGCAAGAAAAAATCGCGGAGTGGTGGCAGGACACCATGCCGGCCTGCATTCGTCAGGAAGTGCAGAACCTGGAAGCCATTGAGGGGATGATCGACGAATTGTTGCAGCACTGTGGACAAACCCTCGTCACCCACTGGGTGACGGCCCAGGTCGCGGACGCCACGGAATCACATCCCCCCTGTCCGACCTGTGGCAAACCCTTGCGGTGTGTGAGCCGCCATCGGTCGTTGCACAAAACCGGCCGGTTTGGCGAGTGTGCCTGGACACGGCCTTATTGGGTGTGTGGTGCCGGACACGGCGGATGGGCTCCCGCGGATGAGGCATTGGAGCTGGGGCCGGAACATTTGACACCCACCTTAGCGCGCTTTGTCATTGAGCAGGCCATTGATCGGCCCTTTGATCAGGTTCCCACGATTGTGGAAAGTGCCTGGAATATTCCCATTGATGGGGAAACCGTGCGCCGGATCACCGAGCGTGTGGGACAGCAGGCTGAGCTCCAGGAACAGAACCAGATCACAACGGTGGCCCGAGAACGAGAGGAGGGAAAGACTCCTGGAGGGAATCCCGGCCCGGAGGGGCCGGAGGCTCTGCTCGTGTCGGTGGATGGGGCTATGGTCCAGTTTTGTGCGGATCATGCCTGGCATGAAGTCAAAGTGGGGGTCTCAGTGCCCCTGGCTTTAAGCTCCGCAATCGGACCGGCGGTCCGGGGCGTCGGCATGGCATCTCCGGATTATTGTCTGGGACTCGAATCCCGTCCAGACTTTTGGCCCCGGGTTTATGCCCATGCTCTACAACAGGGATTGGAGACCCCAAGTTGTCGTCTCGTGGCGCTGCTCGGGGATGGGGCCGATTGGATCTGGCGTTATGGGGCGGAGTACCTGAGCTTGCCCGGTAAAACCCTCATCGAAATTGTCGATATTTATCATGCCCGGGAGCATCTGTGGGCGTTTGCGGCGGCCCAATTTGGTCCCGGAACCGCGGCTTATACCGCTTGGGCCACTCCGCTAAACGCCACCTTAGAGACCCAGGGTGTGGCTCCGATCTTAGAGGCTCTGGCCGCTTGCCCCGAGGACGCGGCGCGAGATCCGGCCGAGACCCGAACCCATGCCCGCTACTTCCACCATCAGCAAGCCCGCATGGATTATCCCCGCTATGCCCGGATGGGCTTGCCCATCGGTTCCGGGATCGTGGAAGGAGCCTGTAAAACTGTGCTCAAACAACGCTTGACCGCCGGAGGAGGCATGCAGTGGACCCGGAAAGGAGCCCAAGCCGTGGGGACCTTGCGGGCTTTGCATGATCCCACCAGTGGGATCGATTTTGGCGAACGGAATCGTATGCACGAGCTTCCCAGAGGGTCGCCTAACCCTGCGAAGGGAGCTCCAGGGCCTGGCCTCTCCACATTTTATCGCCATTAACCTCGGAGGGGGCATTCGCCCTGTCGCGCCTTCTCTGAGATCCGGAGCGACCCGGATCGCGACCCTCAGAGTAGGGGAATGTCCTCTACGTATCTATTACCATATATTGGCTCACAAAAGTGAGGTACACCCCTGAGTCATTCCCAGTTTTAGTTCTTAAATAGTCAGAATATTCCGCAAAGGAAATAGTGGCCCTGTTGTCGAAGAAGTAGGTGTAGAAAAACCACTTCGAAGGAGGACCACCATGTTTCGCTTACAGTCTATCACCACGTTCTTTGCTACGCACGGAAATTTGCGGAAATCTCAGCGAACCACCCTAGCCGCGCTGGTGTGGGCACTAATCCGGCAGCCGTTGCTGGGCATCGCCGCGATGGGGCATAGTTTGGCGATGGCCCAGACCACGTCCGCCAAACATGCCATTAAACGGGTCGATCGGTTCTTGGGCAATACCCGGATCGACCTCGAGGTCGCCTGCGGCGACCTGATCACGACCGTCATCGGTGCGGCGAAAGAAGTCCATTTGACGCTGGATTGGACCGATCCGAAAACCCCCGATGGACGATTTCAAACCTTAAGCTGCAATGTACGCGCCCATGGGCGCGCGTTGCCGATTGCTTGGATCACGGTTCCCAAAGTGGAATTGAAGCATCACATGCGGGAGTACGAACACGCCTTATGCACGCGTGTAGCCCAGTTGATGCCGTCCTCCTGCCACAGGCATTGGAGCATCATGATCTCACGTGGCGGCATATTGTCCGCCATCAAGACGGGTTTCGCGAACAGATTCCTCCGATCGGCGACACAGCAGCCCCGACCTAAAGTTCCCCGGGTCAGCCCATCGCACTCCGCTCATCCGGCTTCGGAAAAACACACCGAACCGGGTGTGCGTCAGCATGTCGCGCAGTGGGACGGGTCGGTCCAGCTCGGTAGAAATCTCCGCCATTCCCCACGTTGTGGTGATTCGCCGCGACCGCGGCGAGAAATGAGGGGAAAAAATCACCAGAACCACTGCCTATTCAGCTTGAGGTTGGTAAAAACTGGGGATCCCTCAGCCCCATGCCTAAAGGCAGGGGCTTCTCGCGGGCATTTGGTGAATTCGATGCCGCGATTTGTCTATGTGAAGGGGCATTTTGACTCGCCGGAAGCGACGGAGCACACAAACAGATCCTAAAGAATACCTTTGATGCACTCAAATCCGGAGGCCAGTTTGTTCTGTCGGCCATCCATTCATATAGCGTGGTGCAGCAGAAACCATCCGCTGAAGTGTTTGATCCATACACTGCAACCAGTCGAGATGTGTCAACCCTTCAAAGCCCGGACGGTGAACACCGTGAAGTGACAATTTGCACAACCTCATTCACTTTCCGTGAATTGAAACTGTTGATGGAATTTTCCGGATTCCAAGTGAACGCCGGGTATGGTTGTCAGGCAGGGAAATTTGAGCGCAAGCCACTTGCACTGGACGACATTGAAATTATGACAGTGGCGATTAAGCCGTGAATTGAATGTTCGGGGCAAACGAGAAGAACGACACCACCTATTCCTGCCCTGCTAATAGTTCTTTCGGGGAGAGTGTTAGCAAGTGTTAAAGTTATTCGTGGTACGTCATGGACCAGCGACCATGAATTTCAACATCTCACCGTCAGAGTGGAATATTTCGACTGAGGGCATTCGCTTAGTCAGAGGACTTGCTAGGCAAGAGTGCTGGAGTGAGGTGTCTCGGATTTATCACAGCCCGGAAAACAAGGCTGTGGCTACAGCAAGGATCGTCAGTGAAATTACAGGCATATCAACGAAGGTTGCCGATGATTTGCGCGAGTTGCGAACCCCATTCATCCGACCCGCTGATGAATTCCTACGGCGAGTGGGGGCCTATTTGACGGGAATGAATGATCCCGAATTTGAAAGCTGGGGGGATGCAACCGACCGTATCGTCCATTGTGTCTAAAATCTGGTTCGTAACGAAATCGGGAAATCCGTTGCAATCGTTTCTCACGGAAAAATTCTAACCGTGTTATTCAGCCACATTTTGAAAAGGCATTTGACACTGGACGAATGGCAGTCCATGGGGATGCCTGCTCTGTCTGTTATCGATTTGGAGTCATGGACGGTGGAGCGAGGGTTCTTTTCGACACGGGCCATAAGCTAAGCTTTATAGTTTTGTTCTATGGGCAATGAGACGTCGTGAGTTTAGGTGGTGTTTGGTATGGCTCTGACAGGGAATGTCAGTGCGTTAAAGACAAGGCAGTGCCCTCTGTATTGAGAAATCAATAAGAGGGGGATGACCATTGAGAATTTCAGATCGACTACTAAGACATTATCTTGACCATGTTTACTGGATTTGCGGCGGCCCTTGTGGCGGAAAAAGTACGATGATGACAATGCTTTCTTCAAAATGGGGGATAAGGGCATATTCTGTCGACGACCAGACTTTTGCCTATCAAAAGAAGGCGAACTCACAAGACCACCCAGCTATTTTACGGCACTTTGTGGATTGGGAGTGGTACTTTCTTGGTCGAGGAAATGATAGGGAACAATGGTTGAATTCGGTGTTCGAAGAGAGCGTCGAATTTACTGTCTTAGACCTACTGCAAATGGGAAAGAACACTCCGATTGTTGTCGATGCTTTTATGGAACCAGAATTTCTCCAAGGGGTGTCGGATAATCACCATATAGTCTACTTGTTTGCCGAAGACGACGTGATACGCTCCGAGTATTTGAATCGTGATCATTTGCGTGGCATGGAAGAGATTTTTCCCAAATTATCGGAACCAGAACGGGCGAGACGTGCGACGCTCGAAAATGCCGTGCGAGCGTCAAACCATTACTTGCGTCAAGTTCAAAGACATCAGGTGCAGTATTTCGTGAGAGACTCTTTGACTACCAAGGAAGATATGTTGGTACGCATTGAACAACATTTTGAGTTGCATCAAAGTTTGTCCATGGAAGATTGTTGAAAGTGAGGAATTTGCCAAAGCAAACCCACGTTGATTTTAAGATGGGCTCACGAGGAGCTTCACTTTGTCATCCGGTTCTGCCCCGTGTGCAGAGGATTTTTGTATCCCTGGGAATCATTTCAGCCTTTATTTCGGGCCCTCGGATCTCAGAAGGCTATAGCCGTTTTGGGAAAACACGCAAGGTAAACGGCAAAATCCCATCCGTGGTATTTTGGGATCCGCGGGTCCTATGAAAATTTCGAGTTAGTTACAATGTGTTACAGTAAATTAAGAATCTTTATACGAGGAGGAATCAATGACTAATGGCTGTACGTAATGTCATCTCTACCTTAACCAGCAATGGTGAAGAAACAATGGGCCCGGATGTTTTGCTCTATCACTATCCCGGCAACGATATCATGAACGGATCGCTCTTGACGGTTGAATCCAATCACTTTTGTGTCTTGAAGAGTCGCGGGGCGATTCTTAGCGTCTATGAAACAGGTCAGTATCAAGTCGATACGCCGCAACATATCTTAGTGGGTGCAATTCAACAAGCGTTTTACGGAGGCCAGTCCCCCTGGCAGTACGAGGCAATCTATATCAACCGGGCCAAACTGGTCATTCGGGCCGAAGGGCAAGCCTTATCCCGTGAAATGGCCTCCTTGCACTATCAAGTTGATTATTACATTCACGTCGATTCCAAAGATGATGCTTTGAATGTGGTGCAACACCTGCCTTATCAGGGTCACTTTATCAAAACGTCTGAGGTGAATACCTATGCCGCTCCCGTGCTGGAACAAGCCATCAATCAAATCTGCCAGATTACTCCGTTGGAAGAGATTAACGAAAAAATCCATGATATCACTGAACTTGTCACCGCTCATCTCCAAGATTTCTTGAGCACCTATGGTATTACCCTGAATCACGTGAAAGTTCTCGTCGCTCCTGCCGATGAATTGATGAAAAAGTTGATCTCACTCAGGGCGTTCGGTCTCACCGAAGAAACCGCCATTCGTTATTATCTCGCCATGATGATGGCAGAGCGCGGCCTCTTGACGGCTCCTAATATGATTAGCGGCACGGGATTTACCATCCAAGGCGCGACACCCCTGGTAGATACCGGGCCCTTTATGGCGCCTGGAGCACAATCGCGAGTTTAAGAGATCACCAGGGATATGACACCCTGGAAATTTTGGGGAAAGGTGATGTTATGCGGTGGAACGGCGCGAAGCCCTCTTGGTGATTGTTGCCAAGTTCTTTCAGGAAGGTCGCGATGTAGACCCTTATGCGTCGACCGAGACCATGCGTGCTTTGGATCAGGTCATTCGTAATCAGTTGACGGACAGCCTGTCCCGTTCGGCCCAACAATGGCGCCGGCTCTATCAGGAAGAAGGACGAAAACTGGGGACACCGAGCCGGAATAATCCGTTTCCAGACCGAGCAGCGATGGATCGCTTGCGTCATTTTAAAGAAATGGCCGACAACCTCTCACAACTGACGGCGCAAATCAATGCGCTGGAAGCTCCCGCTTCGGATCGAGTCTATCACCGCATCCGTAAAAACGATCAAATTCTCTCTCATCTCATTGATGTCGATTATCAATTGGCCATGACAGCTGCCGCCTTGGATAGCTTGACCATGGCCCTCTCCGAGGATACATGGCAGGACGTGGAACCCGCTTTTCGGGAACGGTTAGATCAGTTGATCCAAGGGATACGGAACCGATCACGCATTGTTTCGGAGGTTGTCTAAGTAACTTACGGGTATGAATTGAATTCGTAAAACCTTATTCACGGTGCTACCCTTCCGGTAGCACCGTGAATACAGTGATGTGTGTCGGGAAGGGGATGGATGGAAAAAGGCCAAGCTAACCTGGTTTATTTGAGTCTCCCCCTCAAAACCGAACACGGTGGTCGGAACGATGTGGTTGGTGGGTGAAAAAGCTATAGATTTGTTCAAGACCTCAGGCACTCATGACTCGCTGCGATTCAACCTTCATCATTTCACACCATGAAATGATATGCTTATTTTTTCCGATTTTTTTCTCTAGGTGCGGATACATGAGGAATTCGCTATCGTGAGCTTATTACGATGAGAAGCGCACGACAGGGAGAACGGTGAAGTTTCTGTTCGGGAATTTGCCAAATCCTTCTATTAAAGTACCTGTCGCATCCCCAAGGAGTGTTGACGTTTGACTTGTCAAAAATACGTGGTCTATCCGGCGCATTTGGTTCATGATTTCACACCGGAAGTCGGTCGTTTTCGGATTAGAAATATGTCTTTGGGTCCTTATGGTGAAATCTGTGTCTTGGCGATCAATAGAGATCCGGTTCGCAGCGAACAAACGTCCTTTGGCGGTGGGAAGAAGGATTATATATATAAGGTCATCCGCAAGTCTGAAAAGGCTTTGCAATCCACTCGGATGAGGGTACGACATGGCCATCTTCACTTTTACCAGCCGCTCGCATCCGACTATGCACTGCTCGTATGCGGTAGATCCCAATTGTATAATTCAGGGCAGTACGATCTCAATGCCAAGGTCTTCGACAATAGGGGACAATTGATCCGTGAGTTTCTTTTAGGGGATGGAATACAGGATATCAAAGTGACCCAAAACAGTTTTATTTGGACAAGTTATTTTGATGAGGGGATATTCGGAAACTGCGGATGGAACAACCCGGTGGGAGCGGATGGATTAATACTTTGGGATCAATATGGTTCTCGGCAATATGTCTATGATCAGCCGGTAGAACATCTCATCGATGATTGTTATGCCATGAATGTGGTGAGCGATACAGAAATGTGGTTTTACTTTTATGCAAAATTTGAGTTGGCACACTTTTTCCATGGACAAATCGAATACACTCCCGTCCCGGTATATGGAGCCGATGGGTTTGTTGTTTATCGTGACTATTTTCTTTTTAGGGGCGGATATGAAGATCAGAACCAGTACATGCTATTGGAAAAACAGGCTAATGAACACATTCAGCCGATTGCGCAGGTTTCGTTTGTTGACAATCGCGGCAAGAGCTTAAAGTCCAATTGGGTGGATTGCCGTGGTTCTACACTTCTCATACAAAAGAAGAAAGCAACTTATATCGTGGACTTAAAGGAGGTAGTGCATGCTATTTGATGCGTGATGGGGTGTTCTCTTGAACTGCGGCAGCCGTCATTTCCACTATGAGATGCCACCATGTCGCTTTAGGTGTTTTTCTGGGAGGGGGCTGTTTTCCGTGAAGGTTCGGCTGACGGATTATGATGACAGTTGGGTAATACTCTTCGAGCAAGAGACGGATCGGTTACGGGAAATATTCGGACAGTACATCATAAAATTTGAGCATTTCGGGAGTACATCTGTTCCCGGCTTGAAAGCCAAGCCAGTTATTGACCTGATGTGTATTGTCCAAGACATCGAGAAAATCGATGGACTCAACTTGCAGATGAGTTTATTGGGATATGACGTGGCAGGTGAATGGGGGATTCCCGGTAGACGTCTCTTCCGTAAGGGCGGAGCTCATCGTAGCCACCATGTCCATATGTATCAATTCGATAATCCCCAGATATTGCGCCATTTGATTCTTAGGGACTATTTGAGAGCACATCCGGCGGAAGTGGAACGTTACGCCCAACTCAAAGAGGAGTTGGTTAGCTGCGACGATGACACCCACTTCTACAGTCAGGCGAAAAGACCCTTCGCAAAAGAAATGGAACGACGAGCCTTGCAGTGGTTCCAGGTACACATGATTGATTCTTCACATGTATGACAATGACAGGTCCCCCGGAAATTGCATAAACGAATTCGCCACGGTACAGGGGTGAGAAGAGAGGAGGTCGAAGTCTATCAACTTTTGTCAAGAAGGGAAGGAAGATGGGTGATGCATCTGGAATTTGCAAACGATTCAGACGTTGAGTACTTGCGAGTGAATGATAAAGAGATTTCCTCGGAACTCATTGTGTCGAAGATTCGGGATCATGAGATATACATAGTTCGGGACCAGGGTGTCAACATTGGGTGGATCCGGTTCGGCTACTTTTGGGACAATATTCCGTTTATGAATCTCATTTGGATTGAGGCAACGTTTCGCAGAAAAGGGTTTGGCAAGAAAGCCGTAGAAGAGTGGGAAAGCAATATGAAAGCACGGGGCTTCGGGACTGTCATGACTTCAACACAAGCCGATGAAAATGCACAAATTTTCTACCGAAAGTTAGGGTATCGGGATAGAGGGTGTTTAGTGCTTGATAGCCAGCCCTTAGAGATAATTTTCGTAAAACATCTGCACTGATTTCGATTCGTTGTGCCTACGAAGTCTTGGGTATTTTCCTTTCAATTTGATAGCAACACTGAGCCGGTGGTGGGCACACAAAGGAATTGTCTTCTCCCATAGACTCGACTACCGTCTCATGCCACGGAGGAATTCATGAAGTTCAGCCAAGGTGGGACTGTCCGCAGGATCTTCGCGCTCCGTAGCTAAGGAAGCGCAGATATTGGCCTCGAATACAGCCTGCTCCCACGGGACGTCTTGCATACGCGCCACCAAAGCGGCCGTGTGCACGTCTCCGGCACCCATCGTATTCACCGGTTTTACCGCTATCGTCGGTACATTTAGCGGACGATTCAAATTGTCCATGATCCAAGAACCTTGGGCCCCGGATCTCACAATAATTGCCGTCGTATCGCCAAAGCGGTTATGAAGTGCTGTCAAAGACTCAAGAGGGTCGTCCCAGCCGGTTAGCAAAAAGGCCTCGCGTTGGTTCACAGAGAATATATCCGTATAATGCATCACTCGGGCTAACACAGTGGGGTCGATATCCCCGACCAAAGGACCTGGGTCCAGTAGGACAAGATTATCACGGAGGAAAGGCACCCATGTTCTGAGGGCAGAAGCGGATGGCTGGAT
Source organism: Bacillota bacterium (assembly GCA_021821465.1). Classification (GTDB taxonomy): domain Bacteria; phylum Bacillota; class Sulfobacillia; order Sulfobacillales; family Sulfobacillaceae; genus Sulfobacillus. Next base: position 7,986 of record JAKACM010000073.1, on the reverse strand, counting down.
GATAAGGTTATATCCCGACAGGTACACGGCATCTTCTGCACGGATCGCTAAATCTGCGAGATGAGCCATATCAAGCCGGGATTCAGATCCCAATGCGGTGATAAAAGTGGGTTCGCCATTCTTTTCGACAATAGCCACGTCGAACCCGGTATCATGGCCGGGGATGCGGTTATTCGCTATGGTGACCCCCATGGCCTCAAGACGCTGCATGATCACATCGCCAAATGGGCCGGTTCCCACGAGACCTCCATATATTGTTTTCATACCCAATTTTGTTGCGGCAGCAATGACATTAAAGGCGCCACCAGGTGTGGCGTGGCCGTCTTTTGCCAGAATATCCGCTGATCGCTCAGGAAAGTGGTCGACAAATGTCAGGATATCCATAATGATGTTGGAAATAACCCAGAGTCGGTCGGCCTTTTTCATAAGAGCTTTGTCCTTTGGGCCGTTTCTCCTTCTGTTGCCGCCTGTTGGGGCATTATGGGTTTCAGTATGAGAAACGATGATGTGCCAAGGAGAAAGGCGAAGATCAATTCAAAACCAGAGTCGGCAAAAATCCCTTGAGCCAGCCACCCTGTAAAAAAGGGTGAAGTCGTAAAGAGAATTCCTATAATGATACCCATTATCCATGCCATGAGAGCAGGCCATCTCACTTTACATAACGAACCATGTTCGTCGGGGAATAGCAGCCTTGAAGGATAGTTCCGTACTTTTTTCTCAGTAAGTTGGTCGGCCAAAAAGACGCCGGCCCATGATGAAAGTCCGATGCCGAACAGGGTGATAAAAGATTCAAACGGTCCCAGAAAATCTTGGGCAATTAATACAACATATACGGTTCCTAAGGTCATAATAACGGCATCCACGAGAACAGTTTTGTAGCGTTCAACAGGCACGAACATGTTTAATAGATTAAGTCCGGAGGAATAAAGGCTGAGATCACCCTCTGCCACCAGCCCGGCCGCGGCCGTTACGAGGTAAGGTACGGCAGCCCACTGCGGTAATGTACCGCGAATGACTTGAATGGGATTGGCGGATTCAGCCAAAGCGGGTACACGGGTGGCTAAAAGAAGCCCTACCACCATGAGAGCAAAGAGAGGAATGCCACCTCCTAACGTGGTAGCCCAAATAATGGACCCGGATTTTTCCCGTTTCGACAAGTAACGGCTGTAATCGGCTGCGGCATTCACCCAACTGAGTCCTGTGCCGGCTATAACGATACTTAGAGCGGGGAGGACACCCTTAAGCCAGGGTCCCTCTGGGCGAGCCAACAGGTTATGCCAATGGGTTTGAGGAATAATAAGGGCAATAATCAACAAGGTCATAGCGCCAAACACGTAACTGGCCCAGGTTTGAATGACTACCAAGGTCGCTTGTCCCAATAAACTCGCAGCAATGACACCGATGAGCATGAGGACCATAGCAGCTAAAGACGACATAAGGTAAGAAGTATGCCAAAATATGCTGAGTAGTGCGCTCAAGGCAAAAGTCCCCGTAATCACCGTGATAGTCTCCCACCCTACCAAGGAGAGCCAACTGACGATATTCGGAAAAATGTTTCCGTAAATTCCAAACACTTTGCGAGATAATGTCATCATAGGAGCTCCTCCGTCACGCCCCGCCACGGAAAAGACGCCAACCACAAGGAAAGACGCGCTGCCGAGAATGATTACCAAGAGTGATTGGAGAAAATTGAGACCAAACGACAAAACTACCGCACCATAAACCACACCCAGAATCCCAATATTGGCGGCAAACCAAATCCAGAATAGATCCTTCACATTGCCGTTTCTTGCTGATTCGGGAATTTTGTTGATGCCATGAGTTTCCACCTGCCAAGGCCGATTTATTCCTTCAAACATGGGGTTCACGCGAATCCTCCTATGCTCTATGTATCCAAATTCTAAAGCTGATCGTCATTCTAATCTCGACATTTTCGTAAAAATTGGTCGAGTGCCTACCTCGTCTATGCACCGTCGAATGATGCTGCCGACTTTCCGTCTTTGTCACCATGGATCTCAGAATCGACCATCATGAATGATGGATGTCCTTGTCTTTGTCGGCTCACGATAAGTCTATTCGCTTTTTCCATCATTTGCTGAAAATCCTTCCAGAAAATATGTTGATTTTAAGCTTAACGCGTTCACAATCAATATTTTTTAGTACCATAATAAACGAACATAGTCTGTTCTGTATCATACACCCGCATACTTATGGATTAATGCGTGTTCTGTATGCGAATTCATAGAATACATGAGCACTCTTTGGCGTGATGGGGTGCCAGTATGTTCACAATTGATGTTGTGCCATGTTATGGAAAATGTTCGAACCGGGTTGATGACATAATTTCTTAGGGCGTCGTGATGAAATGCTCCCCGCGGGATGATGGGAACAGAGGACAGCTCTTAGGTGTTTATCCGATGATGACGTTTGGGACATGAGAAGGGTGCGCTATTGCAGTATTATCAATATAACGACGAGGAGGAATATTTTGTGCAACGTTCGATAATTGATTTATCCGCACGTGAAATTCTGGATTCGCGGGGAAACCCTACGGTGGAAGTCGAGGTCCTTCTGGCTGAAGGTGTTACAGCACGGGCTCAAGTTCCTTCCGGGGCTTCTACGGGAAGTCGCGAGGCCGTTGAGTTACGTGATCGGGATCCATTGCGTTACGGAGGTAAGGGTGTACGGGTGGCTGTGTCCAACGTCAAGGAAGTGATCAAGCCCGCGGTCATAGGTTATGATGTTTCTGATCAGCAGCTCATCGACGAAACTCTGATTGCACTGGACGGCACTGAAAATAAAGAGCGTTTGGGCGCCAATGCCATTCTCGGCGTATCCATGGCCTGCGCCCGCGCTGCGGCTTACGTTGGCCATCTGTCATTGTTCCGTTACCTCGGAGGTCCCGCAGCCACACGCCTGCCGGTGCCCATGATGAACATAATGAACGGGGGAGTCCATGCTCATTGGCAGGGCGCGGATGTTCAAGAATATATGATTGCTCCTTACGGTGCTGCCACATTTAGTGAAGCACTTCGGTGGGGCAGCGAGATTTATCATGCCCTGCAAGCGTTATTAATGGCCAAAGGACTTTTTGTGGGGGTGGGGGATGAAGGTGGGTTTGCCCCGAGTATTTCATCTAATCGTGAGCCTTTAGATTTGATCCTCACCGCCATTGAAAAAGCTGGTCTTAGACCGGGACACGATGTGGGGCTGGCGATGGACCCGGCTTCCAGCGAATTTTATGATAACGGGCGATATCATCTTCGGACCGAGAATCGGGATTTGTCGAGCCACGAGATGGTGACATATTACGAAGGCTTAGTTCACGATTATCCTCTGTGTCTCTTAGAGGATGGATTGGCGCAAGATGACTGGTCTGGCTGGCAACTTCTCAATCAACGTCTGGGACCGGTTTTGGAACTGGTGGGAGACGACATATTTTGTACCAACCGCAACCTTATTCTGCGGGGAATGGATGAAAACATTGCTAATGCCGTTTTAATTAAACTCAATCAAATCGGAACCGTAACACAGACAATAGCGGCGAGTCGGGCTGCGCAATTTCATGGATGGGGGGCATTAATCTCACATCGTTCCGGAGAAACAGTAGACAGTTTTATTGCCGATTTGGCAGTGGCCCTGGATACGGGTCATATCAAATCAGGTGCACCTACGCGAGCCGAGCGGGTGGAAAAATACAATCAGTTATTGCGAATTGAAGAAGAGCTTGGAACGACAGCTCGCTTTGCGGGAAGGGAGGCATTCTGCCGTCCCATTCGTTTTTAGGACTTCGGGTTTTCTCTGCTGAGAACCTGTTTACGAAAGGCGGTGTTCAAGCATCGACACGAGAAGAGGAAAAGCCAGTGATGGGTGAATCGAAGGATATTTACTTAGATTGGATCGAACCGGGCGATATCGATCGGCTCCTCACGGTATATAATTCTCATCCCGTGTTCTTGGCTCATCACATTCATCAGAATGCCGTCAACGGCGAATGGATAAGACGTGAAATAGATAACATGCGAGCCAACGGTTTTTTACCTTGTAAAGTAATCGAGAACACGTCCCATGAAATAATTGGGCTCATGGATGTGAAAATCGCTGCCGAAACTTATTTGTCGCTGTTGATGATTCATCAGAACCATGCGCATCGTGGATTCGGCACACAAGCTTATAAGGCACTGGAAGACTATGCATGCACGCAAGGAAGCCGCATCATCCGAATTGATGTGATCCGGGACTACAGCGATGAGGTAATGAATTTCTGGATGCAAAACGGGTTTCATGCTGTGAAAGACATTGTGTTGACTTGGAGCACAGTGATCTCGCCGGCGGTGATGATGACCAAGGTGATTCCCTGCCCCGGAAGGAGAGAGAGGAGCACCGTCAAATTCGGATGAACCTCATTGATTACGCGACCGGTTCGGTGTCCCTGGTTCAGATTAAGCGGTTGTTGTCGTTCGCAGTGGGAGAAGCGACCAACGAAAGAGTTAACTCAATCTTGCACGAGACATATTCCGATTCCAAAACCGTCCTTTATGTATTAGCAGACAATGACGCAGCGTTAGGCGTAATCGGACTTAAACGATTGGGGGATTCTGTTGAAATCCTTCACATTGCCGTTGCTGAACGAAAACGCAAACAAGGTCTCGGACGGCAGATGACTGATTGCCTCGCGAAGTCGGGAAATTTGAGAGAACTCGTGGCGGAAACCGATCGTGACGGCGTGGAATTTTACATCCATTGCGGGTTTTCCATTCGGTCTCTGGGTGAAAAGTATCCCGGGATCGAACGATTTCGATGCCGACTAGAAGTGAAGAGGTGAGAGACAACGACTCCTCTGACCGGATTTGAGCTAAGACCACCGGATAGTTAGGGGAGTCCTCATTATCCGAAATGCCCCTTGATTAGTCCCTCAAATCAATACGTGAGTTTGACGTCGTTCTTGGTATTGGCATTCTCAAGAAAAAACCGGGCTTTCGTATTGGTTAGGGAAATTAAGAGGGTGTCATCGAAGTACTTGGTCTGGCTGGTTTCTTGACTTTTTTCGGAATTGTCTTCACAATAAAACCAACCTTAGAGGCATTGAGGTAAGTCGATAAGGCCACAGTCATCGCTTCTTCAATACTGTTCATCTCATCAGTTCAAAACCCATGAATTGGCTTTGGCGGCCTATCGACTCTTTTCACAGCCCGTTGGAAGGAAGAAAGGGAGAAGAGCCCCCATTGAATTCAATATACTTGATGTCCTCCGTAAATGGCCGACAACTCAGCAAACACTGGTCACAGTCGGCAATTTGGCAATGGATATGGGGCATGCTTTCCATCGTCCTGGTCACGGCGATATGGGGATATAGCAATGTGGTTATCCGCCAAGGAGAAGCAATACTTTCACCCGCGATGCTTTTGTGGCTGCGCTTCGGTATTGCTGGTTTAGTATTGCTCCCGGTTCTTCGTCAGGCATCCTTGACCCGTCGCAATTGGCTGTGGGGTATGGGTTTAGGTGTAATCCTGGGAATATCTATTCTGTTTCAAGCCTGGGCGATGATGAGTATTTCCGTAGACGATGTGGCTTTTATCACGGCACTGTATGTCGTTTTTACACCCTTGGGATTGGCCATTCTCCAAAAAAAGAGGCCGGATAAAATCATTTGGATTAGTGTGACGATCTCGTTGGTAGGGGTCATGCTTCTCGTTGGACATTTGAGCTTGGACTTGCGCAGCGGAATTTTTTGGTCTCTTGGAGCAGCGGTGGGCTTGTCGGCACAGATTATCGGCACAAGATTTCTCGGACAAAAAATGTCTTCCAGCCATTTAACCGGGTTGCAGTCGTTGGGTGCGACGATCACCATGACCGTGATTGTGGGGATACAACGGGTATTTTTCTCTCTTCCCCATCATTCTGTGCTGTTTCATTGGAATACAATCGACTGGCTATGGATTGGATATTTAGCTTTGGTGGCGACAGTTATTGCGGTTTTCTTGCAGTCATGGGGACAGACAAAAATTTCCGCCACGGAAGCGGCTTTAGCTTTTAACCTGGAACCTGTTTGGACAGCCGTGTTTGCCTTGATTGTTCTGTCTCAACGCATGACAATTATGCAGATTGTAGGTGCTCTTGGTATTATTGGCAGTTTGACGATGGTAACCCGACCCGGATTGGTGAAAATTTGGAGGTCAAAATAGGTCTTGAAACTCACTGATCGCAATAATCTATGCCACGTTATTTGTCGAATTTGTGCGTCATAGATCCCACGCCTGAAGGCGGGGGCTTGGGAAAGCCCGACTATGACCAGCCTTAGTTTCTTTTAGAAACTCCGTTCCTTTGGTGCAGACCTTGGGATGCTTCTCCAGTCTCAAGCTCTCTGGTCCTTCGTTAAAAGCCAGCTGGGGTGTTGCGAGCGGTGCGGAGGGATCAAGCAACCCATTGGAACATTGGCGAGGAGAGATTTTCTATACGAAAACGTTACCAGCCCTCGTAAGAGGGATGGCAAGGAGGAAGCATCATGGTCTTTGTCTTAGATCAGCATAAAAAACCCTTAATGCCGTGCACGGAGAAACGGGCACGGAAATTGCTCGAACACGGTCGAGCTGTCATCCACAAAATGGCTCCCTTTACGATTCGTTTGAAAGATCGGACTGTTGCAGAGTCGGACTTTCAACCGTTGCGAGCCAAGTTCGATCCGGGCAGCAAGACCACGGGAGTGGCCATTATTTTGGAAGGAGCCAAAGGTTCCAAAGTCATTTTCTTGGCGGAGATCGTCCACAAAGTCGACATTAAAGCCCGCTTGGATAAACGGCGAGCTCTTCGCCGCGGTCGGCGGTATCGCAAAACCCGGTATCGGCAGCCCCGGTTTCAAAACCGCAAACGGAAGATAGGGTGGCTGCCGCCGAGCTTGGAGGCCCGCGTCAACCAGACGCTCCATGCCCTGGCAAAAATCCGGAGACTAGCTCCGATCACAGGTCTCAGTATCGAGCATGTCAAGTTCGACACGCAGAAGATGCAGAATCCCGAAATTTCGAGTGTCGAATACCAGCAAGGTACCCTCTTGGGCTACGAAGTCCGCGAGTACCTGCTCGAAAAGTGGGGACGGGCTTGCGTGTACTGTGGGGCCACTGATGTGCCACTGGAGATCGAACACATGATTCCCAAGAGTCGTGGGGGATCCAATCGAATCACTAACTTAACGCTGGCTTGTCACGTCTGCAACCAAAACAAGAATAACAAAACCGCGGCCGAGTTTGGTCATCCCGAGATTGAGGCCCAAGCCAAGAAACCGCTCAAGGATGCGGCGCTGATGAATGCCACCCGGTGGCGATTATACACCCAACTGCAAGCCACCGGCTTGCCCATGGAAGGTGGCTCGGGTGCTCGAACCAAGATGCAACGGATTGCCCACGCTCTTCCGAAAGAACACTACTTCGATGCCCTGTGTGTGGGCAAAAGCACGCCGGAGCAATTTATCCAGATGCCCACTTATGTGCAGATTTGGACCGCTAAAGGCCGCGGCAATCGCCAAATGTGTGGCCCCAATGCTTATGGTTTTCCCATCCGACATCGTTCCCGAAAGAAGATGTATTTCGGCTTTCAAACCGGGGATTGGGTTCAAGCGATCGTCCCCCGAGGGAAGTATGCGGGCACGCATACGGGTCGCGTGTTGGTGCGGGCCAGTGGCTCCTTTGACCTCTCGGCGCAAGGGCGGCGTATCGCACAGGGGATTTCGTACAAATACTGTCGCATTGTGCAACGGAACGGAGGATGGACCTATGAGCAAAAACCTGTTTCCACCTAGCTTTGGTACGCCCGCTTTCCTCCCCATGCCTAAAGGCAGGGGCTTCTCGCGGGCATTTGGTGATAGAGAGCCTTTTCCGGTGTTGTGGAAGCCTGCAGGGACAAGGTTTGGAGAACCTCCGAAAAAAATTTTCCCCCAAGATTGCACGACCGCATGCGGTTTTCCGGGGAGGAACGGGGCCGGTTCCGGAAAAT
>JAKACM010000072.1 GCA_021821465.1 Bacillota bacterium | reverse complement strand
ATCCTCCTCTCGGTGGGGTGTAAAACCCCCTACTGAGTATCCGAGAAGGGTGCAGACAGTGGCAATTCTTAATGGCCAAAGTGGGGAATTCTTAATGGCTAAACTGGGGAAAAACGATGGCCAAACTTGTCCATTTTTATTTGACCATATACAGTCCAGGCATACTCGCCAAACCGGCCGGTTTTGTGCAACGACCGATGGCGGCTCACACACCGCAAGGGTTTGCCACAGGTCGGACAGGGGGGATGTGATTCCGTGGCGTCCGCGACCTGGGCCGTCACCCAGTGGGTGACGAGGGTTTGTCCACAGTGCTGCAACAATTCGTCGATCATCCCCTCAATGGCTTCCAGGTTCTGCACTTCCTGACGAATGCAGGCCGGCATGGTGTCCTGCCACCACTCCGCGATTTTTTCTTGCATCCCCGCCACCCATTCCCTCCAACTGGTGTGACGCTCCTTGTTTAATTTCTGTGATGCTCGTATCATATCATTATAGCTCCTCTCTTGAGTTGGCAAATCTCTTATGAGGAGCTTCGACATCCGTATGCAAAAATCCTTTGCATCCCACTCAGAAATTTCATACCATAAATCCCCAGCTGTTACCATTCATTACCTGGCATTAATTCCCTCACAAAAGTGAGGTACACTCTTCATATCGAACTTTTTGATTGGTGATTGGCCGGCCAATGGATCCATTTGATTGGCGGCTATTTGTCAGTGGTTTTGGGGATAAGAGGATTCTTTTCGAAACCGGCGGCACAAGCAGTCCAGACACATAATATGGCGCGAGGCATTGGCTGAAGTTGCCTGCCCCTATTATTACTCATCATTACGAACCCCATGACGATCCTGTCCTTTGTCGCCGTGTTTACTCCACTCGGCGTTGCAAGCTCATCTTACGAATACGTGAGTGTGATTTCCACCGTCGTGGGAGTCTTTTTGGGCCGTGTTCTCCGGCAGCTGATTCTCAGAACTCTTGTCGGTTGGTTAAGAAGAAAACCCAATAGAGTCGCCATCTTGTGGATTGTCAGTGGGGCGCATTGCGGATTTAGCCTCAGTGTTGAGCTGGCGTCGGTTTTCTCTGCCACGTTCGGCATACAAGACAATAAGCCCGCAGGAACGGCTTGCGTGAAATTTGCTAGGATATTCTTTCTTAATTGTTCCGTCCCCCACGTGTGAGAAATTCAGGGATAATGGCCGAGAAAATAACAACCTGTCAACCAAGGCTCTGACTTATGGTACTCATCGGGCTCTTTGCATTTTTGACGTATGCAATATTCCTGGCATGAGATGCGGAAGTGTGGTTCGTGTCAGCCCTTCGCCGTTAAAACCCGCCAAAGGTTTCGGATGTTTGAACAGCGGAGAAGCCATATCGCTCGTAAATGGCTTCGGCGTCCGGTGAGTGAAGATAGTTAAGATAGGCTTGGCCGGCTACGGGATGGGGTGCTCGCGCGAGCCTTGCGGCCCAGTACTGGCCGGTGGGATTCTCTTTCCAGTCGTTCAGGGGTAAAGACTCGACGGGCTGTCCCTGGCGCTCCGCCCATAAGGCTTCGCTTCTCCAGACCACACCAACATCTTGGTCGCCCGATAGCAGCCAAGGCACTGTTTCCCGGTGATGGACTGTGGTCAGTCGACATGAGCCATTTTTCACCTTATCCTCAAAGACGCTCTGGACGGCAGCGTCTCCACTGACCCGGCGTATGGCTTCCATGGCCAAGCGGGCAATGCCCTCGGTGGCGGGATTAGGCATGGCTACCCGCACGTCAAAGCGGCTTAAGTCGGCAAATCCGGTGAGGTGACGAGGATTGTCTCGCGGTACCAGTAATGCCAATTGGTTTTGGGAATAAGGCGCAGCGGTATCGATATAGTCAGCGAGTTGCTGCATTTCGGCTCGTCCGGCTGTGTAGACATCCGGGGATACGGTGAGATCTAACGATCCGATGCGGATATGGCCCTTTGCCAGAATCTGTTGGGCCAAGAGACCTGGAGGCAATGTTTCGTAATAGATCCGAGAGAATTCGGGATGTATTCGACGAAAGCCGGACAATAATTCTGGCATGACCATGAATTGATTCCCATTCAAGAAGAGTACTAAATCCGCCCCATGGGGGTTACCGACTAAATCCACTATCGTGTCAAATGGCTCCAGGTTGAGTGCGGGGACATCGTGATTAACATTCGACATAGACTTATCCCTCCAATTGATGTCTGACAATCCCTACCATAATAGCACAATCTCCGGCGCCGCTAAGGTGATCGGGAAGATCTCGCTTGTGCTGAGTGCTGTCAAAGTTTTTTTGTTGACCATGGTATTCCGATTGAAGGCAACAAAATTCCGGTTAGGATACTCACAGTAAAAGCGAGCCAGTGTTGGGAACCCGAGCCGCAATTCCCATAAGGCGCCTCTTGAATTGCTATCGGCCGAAATGAGTGGATGATTCGAGGGCATTATTCGGGGCCTGAGTTAATAGGACCTCGGGAGGAAGGTTCCACGAACATCTCATGTTGAGTGGGTCTTTGATAAATCTCCGGTTCTCGGTCATGCTTGTGGTGGCGGATTGTCTCTTTATGGGAGCAATATTCACTAGTTTACCACGATGGCTTTTACACAAATGATGAGGACACAAATGCTTGTGACCGAAGATCCATGGGCAACTTCACGGTTCATTATGTCACAACTGCTTGACTAGACTACGGATTACCAAACTGCGCTAGGGCTCGGCATAGAGAGAACTTTTCCATTTCTTACGCAGTCTCTGAATGGTTTTTTTCCACTTTGCGGAAGTTCCTCCGTGGAGGTGGGCTAGACGCCGTGAAGCTTCTTCAATGCCCATCCCATCAACGACACTCAATTGCACAAAGGTTGCCAGAACCGTTTGATCCTTCTCGTTCAATTGTCTGAACGCCGTTTGTAAATCCGTACGCATATCCACGGCATTCAAATCCTGATCGAAAATGTGGTAGAGTTTCTGTTCTTCTGTGCCAATCGACTGGTGTTGTGCATAGTGAGCCACAGACTTAAGATAGGTCTGCCGAACCTTGCGGTGAATGTGATTGCGCACGAAATTCTCTACGGTGGTTCGATGCCGAGTCGGTTGGTACTGAAAGGCCGCTTCCCATAAGGCCAGGGCTGCCTCTTGGTGAAGTTCTTCCTTGTCCCCGCCAATGCGGGCATAGTGCCCGACCTCTTTTTCCAAGACGGGCCAGAATGCCGATAGGTATTGTTCTTGCTGCGCGATCTCGCCTTGGCGTAATGCCAGCAGCGTACGAAAGTCGACGGCGTAAATGCCATGGGCTCGCGGCGCTTGGGCAAAGACTTGGATTTGCTCCCATAACAATTGGGCCGGGTTATTCTCATCATGCCATGCCAACATCACTATTGCCTCCTATTTCTTTGTGCGTGGTACCGTGATCTCATCAATTAAACCATAGGATTGAGCTTCTAAGGCAGACATCCAATAATCTCTCTCAAATTCTTTGAGGATTTTGTGCCGGGGCTGACCCGTGTGTTTGGCCAACACCTGGGAGATTTCTTGTCGCGTTTTTAAAAGTTCTTTCATGGAAATTTCCACATCCGTCACTTTTCCGCCCAATTGTTGGACCGATGGTTCATGGATCATGATTTCGGCATGCGGCAAAGCAAACCGTTTTTTCGCCGCGCCACCCGCCAATAACACGGCGCCCATACTGGCTGCCATGCCTACACAAAGAGTAGTTACATCGGGCTTGATATACTGCATCGTATCGTAGATGCCCATGCCCGCGGTTGTGGATCCCCCCGGGGAATTGATGTACAAGGAAATGTCTTTCTCCGGATCATCGCTTTCTAAAAATAGCAGTTGCGCGACAATCAAGTTTGCCACCTCATCGTCTATCGGATTGCTGAGAAAAATAATGCGTTCTTTCAGTAACCGTGAATAGATATCATAGGACCGCTCTCCGCGATTTGTTTGTTCTACCACCATGGGGATTAAACTTCCCATCAAAGCCACCTCCTGGGTTTCTTTCTCTACTACTATAATGCTTTCTGTTAAGGCGATACGGGACAGAAAAGAGCAGGAAAATTTTATGACGCCGAGGTGGTAGGTTTTAGAAGTTTTGAAATCTTTTGCTGATTTATAAGTCACTCCCCGTCTTGAAGCCCAAGGGAGCATTTCTCGCACTCATTATACCGTGAGGAGGCCTTTGCCCTCTCAAGAACGCGCGAAATGCCGCTCACAAAAACTTATCAACCGAGGTCTTCGGATTGTTAGCCATCTTAACTTCTCGAACACGGATTCTCTGTGCGTACAATTCAACTTGTCAGGCTATTTCTTTAGCGGCAAGGACAAGATTTTGTCGTCTGTATAAGCCCGCCGGATTTACTTTATTTGCCTTAAACGGCACGGCCATCGCATTGATTTTCTGCGGATGGGCTAACTACATTGACTTGGCTCGTTCCTTTTTGTCTAGTGTAGAGTCTACAATGCCGCTCGAAATGCAGTTGATGTCAGACTGTCCGACGGGTTATACACGTCGCCTTAATTCATCAACATTCTGCGAATTCGCTGTATTATCTTCTCACCGAATTTGCCATGTCAACGGGAATTTTGGTGGCTTCTACGACCCTCCGAGGCTCGCCTTTCGTCCATGTCAAGAGACGAGGTCGCTTGCAATTGTGGTTGGGAGCAACGATAGTTCTTGGACTCTGATACACGGCAGCGGATATCGCGCCCGCATTAGTTGCGGTCATCACATTTCTATTTGTCTCGTCCCTGGCTGACGGGGCATCTGTCGTAGCGCAAAACCATTTGATGCACTTAGAGATCACAGACGAGCATCGCAATCAAGTGTACACTCTAAGATTTGTGATGCGCAATCTTGGGAAGGCCGGGTTTAGTATACTCATGGGGGTAGCGATTGCTTCGTTTAGATTGCACCTGGTCTTACTCTTGGTAGGAATTGCAATTGCCATAGTGACGGCGGGCATAGCGGTCTATATGCGTCTAAGCACTGAGGAGGGATCAAATGTTTCATACAGCCGATATATGTGATGCCCAACCCGATTTGACGTCTGTCTGTGAGTTGAACTTGGTATCGTTTGGGGGATCTGTAAAATTTTCCGGCCGGATTCGTACCGTCCGTGTCTTCGAGGACAACACGTTAGTACGGCAGGCCATTGACAAGGCTGAGTCCGGCGCGGTGTTGGTGGTCGACGGCGGCGCTTCTCACCGTTGCGCTCTGATCGGTGGCAATTTGGCACGTCTGGCAGCTACTCGAAAGATCGCCGGAATTGTGCTGAATGCGTGTATTCGCGACGTTGACGAAGTGGCAGAGGTACCGATTGGCGTCATGGCTATTGGGAGTTGTCCCAGGAAGAGCCGGAAAGAGGGTCAGGGAAAAATGGGTGAAGTCCTTCAATTTGGCGGGGTATTATGGACTCCGGGTCACTGGCTCTATGCAGATCGCGATGGTGTCGTGATGACACCCGAAGCTCAGAGATGACCACAACGAATGAAGTCATTGAATGATCTCTTGTTAGGGATGTCAGAACTATCCGCGGCACCCTAACAAGGATAGTGGGTGTATGAACTGGTAAAGGCTCGCTCCACCCTGCCATGGCAGAAGGTTGGGCCCGGGTGGTTAACCTTAGAACGTCAAAGGTTTAGGGAAACTTCAACTGGTATTCAGCCAGTCTTCAGGATTCTTGCTTACCCTAATTAGGATGCATTACCATATTTTTGATTGGGGGCGGCGACATTATTCGCTACAGGAGTATCGGCTTTACGGTTGTCGCATTATCGTTGTTGACATATCTCGGCGGATGTGGTGTACAAACTACGACAGCCGCCCCAGGCCCATCATCTATCAAAATGTTTTCGACAAGCGCCAGAAACATAGGGCCGACTCCTAAGCAATGGCCCACAGATCATGAAAACGTGTCGAATAATGCGAATACGACTGCGAGTGTCTCGGCATCAAAAGGCCCCCATTACATTGTCCGTTTCCCTTATAAGATTTCCAGCGATTCACCGGTAGTGAATAATATTCTTTATATGACGTCCGGAAATGTTTCCGGTCAATCGAAGCCTGCTTCCGGCACCATTTGGGCCGTGAATCCTTCGAATGGCCATGTTTTGTGGAAGCACACTTTGCCCAATTCGGTCTTTGCCGAACCGATTATTTCGGACGGTCGCGTTTATGTGGGGGTAGGCAATATTACTTTTCCCCATGGAGCGGACGCACCCCACACCATCCGGGGAACAAAGACCAGTGGCGTGTGGGTTTTTTCCGCAAAGTCGGGAGCTCCTCTTTGGCATTATGAAACGCCCGGATCGGATCAACCACCTGTCAGCATATCCCACGGGGTAGCATACCTGGCCAGCGGAAGCCGCAAATTATATGCGTTAAATGCGGCCACCGGCCATCTTCTTTGGACCGTTCCTCTCAATAGTTATGTTAGCCGCTCGGGCCCAAGAATTGTCGGAAACAGATTGTTTGTGGGCGGGGCGGACACTTACTCCGTGGATGCTTTTGATTTGAATACACATAAAAGAGTCTGGCGACACACTTTCCAAGATGTTCAAGCCGGTATGGATGACACGCCGGTCGCCTATGCCGGCGGGACTGTGCTAACAGCCGGTATTTCCGTTACCCATGATGCGTCCATCCCCCGAACCAGTTCTCACTTTCATGCTATGCTTTATGCTCTCAATGCGGTGAACGGGCAGGTTCGATGGCGAACCGAATTGACCACCGGAGTCAAACCGGTACTCAAAGCGACAGGCACGCCTGTCGTGCATCAGGGCGTCGTATATGCCGGCAATGCCATAAACGGGCGGTTTGTCGCCGTCTCTCTTCACACAGGTCATATTCTCTGGTCATTTAACGCCCAGGCTCCGGTCAAAAAACCTCCCACCGTCGAAAACAACCAAGTTATTTTTGTTAATTCGGCGGGAACGGTGTTTAGACTCTCAACATCCGGTAAATTATTGGGCAAGGCGTCGGTTGGGAAGGCCGAAAATGCGCGCGGACCCATAATTATTAACAACACAATTCTTACGGTTATCAATACGGCTACCCATGGGTATCTCTGGGCTTTGCCTCTTCCGAATCTGTCGAAATCATAATGTAGTCAATCTGGCAACTCTTACGCATTTGTCCTAGACTGGTCTATTAGTGATGTCAAGCGAGAGTAGGAGATTATGTAAATAGACTTCCGGTTGACCTTATACTTCAATATCATGCACCTCTTCTCAATAGTTTTAGGCGAGGAAATTAGAATAATGCTTCGGATGAGGTTTGAACAAAAGTTCGAAAACGTTCTCTGCCGTGCCGCATTTTGCATTAATACAAATATTGCCATCGCAAGAATAACGCTTGTGGGTAACCGAATGGGGCTGATTGACGTTATATGAAATGACGAGGCACACAATGAATGTCAGGAGGCACCCGGATGAAATCACTCACCACGGTTCTTGTGGGGGCGGTCATCATTATCAGTTTGGGGGGATGTGGTGTTGCAGCCAATCAGACGCCTTCATCTCCTTCTTCCCCACCAAAACCCTCGGAGACAACAACGGTCACGCCTTCACCCAGTATCGGCATAGCACAGGAATTACCAGAAATTTCTGTTAAGACTGCCGATCAGACGAGTATGCAAGCTATTGATTTTCTCAATTCCCGAAAAGGATTTCTCGCCGGGCATGGCGGCATTTGGGAAACAATAGACGGCGGTCAAAAATGGAGTTCACTCTCCCATTATTCGGCAAATTTCCACGGTATTCAATTTGTTAACGGGCAAGCGGGGTGGATATGGGGATACAGGACCTTAATGTCCACGGAAAATGGCGGCAACACTTGGCACGTTTGTTATCATGGCTCGTCACCATTTATCTCTGTCAGTTTCACAGGACGTCAGACGGGTTATGCCATCATGGGAACACCGAGTGCTCCTTTGGGATCCGGAGGTCCGGGATATGGCTTGTATCAAACTGGGGATGGCGGAAGACATTGGCAGGCACTGGCGATCCCTTTCCATCCTCTGGCTGTTGCCTTTCGGGGTAAGCAATTAGGATGGGCCGTCGGAACTAGCCATGTGTGGCGGACAACGGACGGAGGCAAGCACTGGTTTTCCGTGTACCGCTATGGAGAGAGCCTGCCTATGTCTGCGCAAATAACCGTGGCGACTCCAAAGAGCATTTGGGTAACATTAGATGGGGGATCGGGGATGAGTCAGACTTCCTATACGGTCATTCACGGTGGCAGTGTAGCCGGATGGCGCGTGGTGGCCGCGAAATCGACGGCCGGAGCCGGTCCTGCCCCCGACGCGTCACCTTCGGCTCCGAACGCTCCGGAACTGGCCCCGGGGCCTTTTACCGCCGTGAATGCCACCACGGCGTTTCTGGGAGGTGTCAGTTCCGCGGAAAACTTTGGGACGACTGCCATTTGGGCTACTTACA
Organism: Bacillota bacterium; assembly: GCA_021821465.1. GTDB lineage: Bacteria > Bacillota > Sulfobacillia > Sulfobacillales > Sulfobacillaceae > Sulfobacillus. The sequence goes on along the minus strand of JAKACM010000072.1, from coordinate 17,247 downwards.
ACGGGGGTCAGAGTTGGATAAGCTATCCTGCGATTTATGGAGCTAATGGTATTCCGGGCCCCAGTGCCCTCAGCTTTGCCACATCTCAAAAAGGGTGGTTGGTAGACGGATTGAATAGTACACAAGTCTTCTCGACAGACAATGGAGGGAAAAGTTGGCACCAGGTTTTTCCGAGCCCTCCGAGCCCTGTAAGAGCTATCAGTTTTGTGACGAATGATTGGGGCTACGGCCTCGGGCTTCCGGGGCAACCCAATCAGATTCTCATGACCCGGAATAGGGGGAAGAGTTGGCATACCATTACTCAATTGCCGTTGTCACCGGCCTGGGAATTTGATGACAGTGGCAATGCCATGGATTTCACCACTGCCGGAACAGGATGGGTTGTGCGTCAAAATCATTTGTTTCAGACAATCAATGGAGCAAAAACATGGACATCGGTGTCATTACCTCACTGGACAGCCCAAGATACTTTAACCCGCGTCACATTCGTGGGGCAAGACGGTGTTGTGGGATCGCCCTATTCGAACACATGTTGGTGGACCGTTAACGGGGGACACACTTGGAATTATGACCAGCATGAGACATTTAATCAGGCTTTAACTGATATTAATCGGGTTATCAACCAAGAGGTTCATCGAGTGGGACAGCCATTAAACATGGCAGGATCTCGTGGACCTATTTTATGGGTAGTGTTTCAAAATCAGTCTTGGGCCATATCTTCGAATGGTGGATTGTCGTGGACCATGCATAGTTTTTCCAATTCTTTAGCTTATTCTGCAAATTCTCTGACGTTCACGAATGCCGAAGACGGATGGTTACAAACGGGTCCCGGGCGTTTGTACCGCACCCAAAATGGCGGAACGACCTGGCAACCCATATCGTGAATTCGCGGGAATACCATATCTCGGACGGATAAATCTGAGCGGAAGACAAATTATTCGGCCTATGTCAATAATCACAAGGATCGTTTCTTGGATTGATATCGGATGACGTCTCTTGCCAATCCCAATCTCTGATCCGCTTTTCTCCCAATGCCCATTGGCCAAGACCAATGGCACGGGCAGGGGAATGGTATGATTAAGGCTTAATTGTCAGTTGAAATTCCGGCAATTGCCAGAGTGATGCATTCAGAACGAGGCGTTGACGTCAAAAAACGTACCGACCATTCTTTTGGTCTGCAAAGACCATAGTTGGAAGAGGTCATGACGATGAAAGAGACCATCCGTTGGGTCGTGATGGCCATGGCGGTACGTGGATTTGTCGCCGACTGTGGAAGTATGACCACGGAGAGCCCCGGGTTAGATCGCCTGTTGTCACCATTTTCGGCAAAAAAACATGGCATCTTGGCACGTGACACTCAGTCCGGTCCCCATGAGGCTTTACGCGACCTATGTGGGTGAAAACGCCACGAGTTCCACAGTGTCAATCTATACAAAGGGCAAACTCCACTGTTCACGGCACTTTCTCTTTTCCACATCTTCCCGAACTCATCTAACTTGTCAACTACCCCGCCCTAAAGGGCGGAGCTTGGATCTGGACTCCACCGCAATTTCCAGAACCTTTGCAGGCGCTTGGCTTTGGCTTCCGCATCCGACCCATCAGGGGCTGTTGACAAAAGCCCCGTCCTCATCCAGTCCTGCCGAATGAGGAGCGTTCGTAAGATCACATTACGGGCCCCTACCAGATCCGCGTGGAGGGTCAATCCGCATTGTTTACAACGGAAAGTCAGTCCCTGGCCAGGACGGTTCTTATCGGAAACACAGCCACAGTGAGGACAACCTGGTGACGTGTAATCGGCATCCACTCGGATCGCTAAACCCCCGACCATTTGGGCCTTGTAGGCGATAAAGGCTCCCCATTCCGCAAAGGTCCATTTCGCCCGTCGGCGACGATTCTTGTTTCCTCTCACGGAGGTTCGCTCGCGGATATCGGTGAGATCGTCCCAACCGATCAAGAAACCCGGCATCACAGCGGCTTGGGCAATGCAGTGGTTCACGTCCGCCTTAAACCGTCTCTCTCGCAGCGTTAATTGACGCAATCGTCTCTTAGCGCCCCGAGTGCCTTGGGACCGCAGTCGTGAACGCACTCGCTGAAAAGCCTCTCCCTTTTGGCGAATAGCCTCCCCGGAAGAACTGCGTCTTGTTCCCGGGGGTGGTGGTCACCGCCAGATACCGTTCTCCCCAATCCACGCCTGTGATTCCTGTTAACGATTCCGGAGTGGGATCCGGGGTTTCCACTTCCAAGCTGACCAAAAGGTAGCACTGCTTCGTCCGGGCATCCCGCCCAAGGTGACACCTCCCGAAGCCCCCTCGTGGATCCACTCCAGGTGTTTCGAATAGCCTTCGTAGGCCAACACCACAGGCCCATCACGCGTGGTGAGAGATACCTGCTGCCCGGATTTAAATCGGTAGTCCCGTTGGTAGGTAAAGGTGGCGGTCTCCGATGGGAAGACGGAAGCGTTGTCTAAGCCCTTATACCGCTTTTTGGTATAGCCTTTCTTGCGGTGTACAGCATTTTTCTTGACCGGGGTCCCGAGCCCTTTGACGGTGGCGCCCACTTGTCTCGATACCGAACAGGCGAGTGGGGAAGGCAACGCCAAACGCTTTCTCAGTTCGGGATAGACCAATCTGGGGAGTTTCACCTGATTGGACAGCTTCCCGTTTGCGAAGGCCACCCGACTCGTATAGTTGAGCGCGTTTCGATAGGCCCGGGTGGTATCCAGCAGCCTGTGACCGGTTTCGGCGGTCGTCTGCCGTGTGAGTTTGGCAGTCAGTATGGTCTTCACCGAATCATGATAGCCAGCCATTCCTGAGAATTCAACGGAAGGAGAGCCAAATGGCGCTTCCTCCTCGGCCTAAACGCCGAGGTTTCCGCACCATGAGATCGGATGAAGAGCAAGCCTTTAACGTAACGTGGCCCGCTACTGCACCGCAATTTTTTGGCTTCGTGAAAGTCGACGTCAGTTGGTTCGCCCAAGATCACCTAATGCGGGGACTGTAGTCAAAGCACTCAAGAAGTAGTTTTGTGAACTCCTACCCTTCGGATTAATCGGCCCCATCCGTCCCATAAACCGTGAGAGCCATGATAATGGGGGCGGTGGCGTGTTGAGGATAGACAACGAATTCTCACAGATGGATTGTATCGAAAGAAGAATGGCCACCGGTTTGTCTGATTGGTTCTGCCGGTTCGTTCGTTCTATAACCTGCAAATTTTGGATCCACTGAGATTGCTATATCCAGGCAAAACCTAAGATCGTTGAGAAGAATTTAAAGGTTTTCATGACTAGGCAGCTTGCCTTGGGGGTATTGGTGTCTCTAATCTTAAGAGGTAAGCCTGTGAAAATGGAAGGGAGCAAACAATATCTTAATTTCAGAGGTTACGAACGTTGCAAGCAGATTAGGCTTTTCCAACGTCAAACCAATGGTTCTGCGTGATGCGGGGAACTTAATCGTCCATCTTTCTCCTTTTCCGATTGTCGCAAGGGTCGCCAGGCTGTCTGAAGGTGACGATCCGAATTTTTGGCGGACAATCTGGAGTGACGAAATCAAGGTGGCTACTCACCTCATGAAACAGGGCATACCCGTCGTTCCGTATTTACGTGTTGTGCCGGCTGGCCCTTATTTCGTCGGAGGTACGTGGATGACATTGTGGGAATATATCGAACCGGCACCTATTCCAAAGTTGAGTATTCTTGAGATCGTTGGCATGGTAAACTGGCGCAACGTAGGCCAAGCGGCCGATTTTGTGTCTTCAATTCGGGACGATGATCGAATTGCAAGATTGCTTGCGGCTTATGAAGACGTGAACGAGAGGATAGGAAGCGAAGGGCTATACCCCGCGCATGGGGATGCTCATCAAGGAAACCTTCTCGCAAGTTCGACGGGGTGGCAGTGGATTGACTTTGAGGATGTCTCATTGATGCCGAAATTTTGGGATTTCGCTTGCCTGATTGGAAATACTGCCTTGTTCCGCGGTTTAAAAGACTCTTCGGTGGAAACTGTGTTAGCGCAACGAGCCGTATCATAAGACCCTTCATCGTTTCGATTTGCTCTAAAAGCACGCGTGATTATGAGTACCTTAACCAACTTGGATTTAGCATTGAAAGGTCACGGAGATTTGGATTTTTCCCGTCAACAACTGGCGCGTATTCACGACTTTTTAAACGTCTTGGATCCGAAGAAATCTTAGTTCCTTCCATGGAAAGAAGCAGCTACATGGTTCCATCAGAACGACTACTGGGCTCGGGCAAGGACGTGAGCAGGACGAAAAACCATGAGGACAGGAGTGTTTCGAATGCCGAGAATTCACGTTGTTTTTGGTCAATCGGCTTGTGGCCAGTTGAAATTTGGGTTGGCTGCCGCTAGAAGTTCGGAATCGATCGTAAGCGTGATTGACGATTTAATGTCTGGACCGCTGGGCAACATGTGTTTGGATGAGATGCAGCAAAAGCGTCTACAGTGGTGGGAGCATGTGCTGGGGGAAGATGATAAGGACCATATTGCCTTGTTGGGTGAAAACTGGAAACGATTTTGTGCGTGGGTCGACTCGATGTCGGTGAAAGACTCCCTTTTGATTTGGATGGCTGAGAACCCCGCGGAATATACAGGATTATTGTGTGTCCTATCGCATGTGCCCGTGACAATGCCCGTCTCGGTCGTCAACGTAACTAAAGCTTATGTCGAAAAGTACAATACTTCAGACGTAGAGTATTTCATCAAAGATAGTGGTGAAGTGGCACCAGACAAATTGTTTGCCCTCGCAGACTACGCCGTCGTCCTTGACTCGTCCGACCGGGCAACCTGTCGTGAGAACTGGAGTCAGCTTCTCCGAGAACACGGTCAGTTTCGGCGAATAGTCGACGGCTCTGTGGAAGCGGTACCGGAGGACTATTTCGATCCCTATATCATACGGATGGCGCGCAACCTACAGCAGGACAATGAATCTTTTACCGTTGCGAGGGTGGTAGGCGAATGTTTAGGACGTCATCCGCAACTCACCAGCGATACGCTGGTTTTCTGGCGTATTCGGAACTTAATTGATTCAGGGATCCTCACCTACACTGGGTCAATGACAAATATGCGAGAATGTTGGCTCCGGTTTAGTAATTGACACTGCTCGGAAGAATGGAGCCAATGGGGTAAACCCCATAACGATCTATAATGAATTAAAGGACGGTCAAATACATACAGTCGATGATCTAGATCAATCGTTGGCCGATGCATTCTTAAATGATACGGCGCGGAAGCAACTCACAAATAGTGGTCTAAAGATCCCGAAGTGCATCGTTTGGTAAATCGATAGGTGTTCACGGTATGTTCTCTTATCTTAGAGGGCAAAGTCAAACCCTGGATCCCTGATTTTAAGGGTTTTAGATCTCAGGGGATCGAGACCGGTTTCGTGATGGCAGGGAGACTGGCTTCTGCCAATAAATCCCATACTTTTCCAAGTTGACGGCCTAAAATCTTAATAAAAGCTATAATGATACCCTAGGAGGGTGTGTGATGGCGCGTAATAGGGACAATGCTGGGTACCTTCGTGGTTTGCAGAGCATTCTGCCGGCTTTTTCTATCTTTCCTGAAATTGAACGAGTGATTCTATTTGGCTCTCGCGCCCGAGGAGACCAGGACGATCGCTCTGACATTGATTTGGCCATCGACGCGCCCACCATGGACATTGTGGGGTGGAGCGCGTTCTGTGATTACATGGATGAAAATTCCGAGACCTTACTCAAACTCGATTTGGTATGGCTTCAAAAAGCCCAAGAACGTCTCAAAGAGAATATTCTAAAGGATGGGATCACGCTGTATGAACGATAAGACGCAAGCGAGTATCGGCAAGCTCACGCGAGCCCTGGGACGGTTAGACGAAGCGTTGAGGCGGGCTTCAGACTCCCCGGATTCTATCGTCATAGATGCGACGATTCAACGATTTGAGTTTTCGTTTGAATTGTGTTGGAAAGCCGTGAAAAATGCATTGGGGGAGGTGGGGCTAGAGAGCAACAGTCCGCGCGAAGCCGTGAAAATGGCGTACCAAGCACATTGGATCGTGAACGAAGGCGTGTGGTTAAATATGCTCAGAGATCGGAATTTAACCAGTCATACCTATGAGGAAGAGGTCGCTCAACAAATTTATGCAAGAATTCCCGAGTATCACCAAGAAATGGTACGCCTCGTCGGTGTCATCCGGACACACTAACGTCTTGGCAACCTCATTGGCTGGCAAGATAGGGTGCCCCATATAGGCCCACTGCAAGTACTTCCACATGGAGGGACGCTCAAAAATGCCAGTGTTTTACGATGATGTAATAGGGATATATACAAATATTCTTGTAGAAGAATATGGACGGTGCTATTGTTATTTATGATGAAATTTTTAGCGATAGAAACTTCGGAGGCAAGCTGAATTAGCATTAATGAGGGTCTATTTGTTCCGTGAGATATATCATGTGAAAATTTGGTGTCGGGAGGGGGACTCGAACCCCCACGGATTGCTCCATACGCCCCTCAAACGTAAGCGTCTGCCAGTTCCGCCATCCCGACAATGCAAGAAGATGTAAAACCTACTATAACCATAAAACGCGATTACGCAAAACACTCTTCTCCATGAATTTTACGACTATTGTATCTTATCACAGGAAGCGTACCATAGGCAACTGTTTTAAGTGTCGTCCAAATTTGTCGCAGGGCACATGGAGCACCCAAATCAACCGAACATTACACCGGCAATGCGGTAAACATGACAAGACGAGCACGTATGTGAATCCGTTATAATGCTGGAGTCGTCTGCTAAATAGGATGTAGGATATTTCGGGCCAATCTTAGGCGACTGAAGTATATTATCTGGCGGTTAGGCTGGAGGACTTAAAAGTACCTCCTAGTAATCAGTTGCACAAGACTCGTATGAGATCGGAGCGGGCCCTTGGCGATTTCAGTCACGGACCATTGGCGGATTTGCTTTCGATACAAGGAGGGTGATGCTTACGATGTTGAGATTACGGATTACCATTAGTGGAGGTGTGACAAGTGGCTTTCCAAAATAGAATAGTACGGCACGTCCGACCTACACATCCGGGAGAAATGCTGCGGGAGGATTTCCTGCCGGAGTATGGACTTAGTGTGGCGGGTCTGGCTGATGTGATCGGTGTATCGAGGCTGACCATCAATGAGCTGCTTCGAGAACGTCGGAGCGTCAGCCTTAAGATGGCGCTGCGGCTTGCACGACTCTTTGGCAATACACCGCAATTTTGGCTCAAGGCTCAGATGGCGGTTGATCTGTGGGAGGCTTCTCGTGATCTAAAGAAGACAGTGGATCGAATTCGCCCGCTGGGACCCGTTTGATAGCGACGCAAGCTACGGCGTAATTTTCACTGGTCGTGAAGATGTGGCGCTAAAGAACCGCAAAGAGGCTAAATATTGAACGTCCCCACTCTTTCTGAGCGAGGTGTCATAACCCTTATAAATTAGTCAGCGGTGATTAAACTACATAGGAAAGAGCGGTCTCGCCCGTTCAGATCGCTAAGTTCGAGCCGGGTCACACACAAAACGAAACGACCCTCATTCAGTAGTCTCATATGGTGTCGGGTCTTCTTTTTTGTCGCTTGGCGACCAGTTATTCCCAAGATAAGTTGCAACTATTCGGTTAAACCTGTTTATGGTGCCGAAGGTGGGATTTGAACCCACACGAGCTATTGCTCACGGCGCCCTGAACACCGCGTGTCTGCCGATTCCACCACTTCGGCATCGTCAACACTCTGACGTGCAGATGGTAGTGTACCACGTTCGGCCCAGTTGTGCAAGATAGACAAGAGATGAAGAGATATATGATGAATTGATATGACAATGAAATGCGCTCACACAAAAGATAATGCAAGGGTGTTTGGATATTGGAGCCTTTTGCCTAAGCATGGCTAGGCATCCAGAACTTTGCTGATGTCCTTTTAAAAGTCCGGACGCTTATGATTTTTCACAGAGAAACCGGGAACAGCTAGGATCACGAGGACATCAACTTGATCCACGCTTCACACATTCGTGAAGATCGGAAAGTTTGAGGATAAAATTCTCCGGATGCCCATCACCGGAAATTCGTGTTATAACAAAAATATCCCCATCGCAGTTCATGATGAACGGGAGTGAGTTTTATTGTAGGAAAAGAGGGGGCATGGATTTTATGGTCGAAGCGTTGTTTTGGGCAGCAGCGCTACTGGCTGTGATTTTTGCTTTGGCGCTGTTGTCGCGTTACCGGAAGCGTCATGCCCCGTTTTACTTGTGGTGGACGTTTTCTTTCGCCTTTTACACCTTGGCCTATATTACCGAAGCAAGTAGTGTCGGTAGCCACTGGACGCTTGTCCCTTATCAGCTTTATATTATTGCCTCCGCGACACTGGTAGGGACCATGTCTGTGGGCACGAGTTATCTGGCCTTTCGCAAGGTCCTTGCCCACAGTTATGCCAGTTTGATTACGGCATTATTTTTAGTTCTCACGATTTCCGTCTTTGTGACGCCCCCCATAATGCATGGATCCTGGCTCGCTCTAAACGGCGGTCGAGGCGGAATTGTCGGTTTAACCCAGGTCATTTACATCCTCATGGCATCATTGGGAGGAACAATTGTGGTCGTTGGGGCTTTATGGTCTTGGGGGAAGACCCGGCGCTATTACAATTTATTGATTGCAGCCGGTGCTATAGCGGCCGGAGTCGGCGGAACCCTGGCATCACAGGGAGTCGGGCTCGGAATTCTTCCTGCCATGAATATTGTCGGATTGGTGTTAATATTTCTAGGGTATGTCTATTCCCGTTCCTCCCAGCAGGGACGATCTCAATCGCAAGTTGCCTCTGGAAGTCATTAGCAATTCTGATTTGCCTGAGAAGAAGCCATTTTATTGGCTTCTTCTCTTATTTTTCTCAAGGGATGGTACACTAAATAGTGACCTGGCACGTCACACAGGGCTTTATTCCATAGACTGTCAGTACCTGAAATGAGGAGTGAATCCGGTATGATTCGCGTTTTGGTGGCCAAGCCCGGGCTCGACGGTCATGACCGCGGAGCGAAAGTCATTGCGAGAGCATTAAGAGATGCCGGGATGGAGGTTATTTACACGGGGTTGCATCAAACACCTGAACAAATTGTGGAGGCGGCTTTGTCGGAAGATGTCGATGTATTGGCTATTTCCATTCTATCCGGGGCGCATCCAACTCTCATCCCCCGCATTACGGCCTTATTGCATGAAAATGATATGAACGACATCCTCGTTTTACTGGGAGGAATTATTCCGGACGAGGATGTGCCCACGATGCTGAATGCGGGGGTGAGTAAAGTATTCGGCCCCGGCACCGACACTCAAGAAATCGCGGAATACATCAATGAACACGCAGGAGAGCGCTAATGAATGAACGGACGCTATATGACGGAATTTTGGCAGGGAACCGCCGCGCCGTAGCACGGGGATTGACATGGATCGACGAGGGTGCCGCACGTGGCAAGGATCTGGCTCAACACCTCTTCGCTCATGCCGGCAAAGCTCGGGTTATCGGGATTACCGGGGCCCCGGGAGTGGGAAAATCGACCTTGGTCAATACATTGACTATCAGCTTGCGCCGCCTTGGACATACGGTGGGAATTTTGGCTGTTGACCCATCCAGTCCCTTTAGCGGTGGTGCGATTTTAGGAGATCGCATCAGAATGCAGGAATCCGTGGATGATCAAAAAGTGTATATGCGGAGCCTGGCCAGCCGAGGTCATGTGGGCGGATTGTCCCGAGCGGCATTTGGAGCGATAACGCTCTTAGACGCGGCCGGATTTGACACCATTTTGGTGGAGACGGTAGGAGCCGGCCAGGCCGAAGTTGAGATCATGCGATATGCCCAAAGCGTACTGGTGGTGTTGGCTCCGGGCTTGGGAGATGATATTCAGGCCATAAAGGCAGGAATTTTGGAAATTGGCAATGTGTTTGTGGTTAATAAAAGCGACCGGGAGGGGGCCGACTTGACGGTACGTTCGTTGCGCGGCCTGTTGAGTCTTACGCCCGAGTCCGGTGAATGGTCCCCGCCTATTGTCAAGACTGAAGCAGACCACGATGTCGGTATTGATCAGGTGATTGATGCCATAGAACGGCATCAAATGTATCTACGCCAACATCATAGGTTGAATGATTTGCGTTACCGGCAGGCCGAGCATGTCTTGACACAATCCTTGGATGATATAAGAAACGAGGTCGAAACGGACTTCCGTCAACAAGTTCTATGGAAGGAAGCCGTGGAAAAAATCTTATCAGGCGAGGATGCGTCCCGTTATGCCCGAAACCTATTTGGCCTGTGGTTGAATGCAACTGCCCGAGAAGAGTAAGAGGAGAGAAGAGAAGATGGCACTCAGCATATTAAATGAGGATGAAAATGCAATTCGTGATGCCATTGTGGATCTGGTTAGAGAGACAATTGCTAAACGTTCTCAGGAATTTGACAGAAAGGCTTTGTTCCCCCGGGAAAACATGGAACTTTTAGGGCAACAGGGATATTTGGGGATGATTGTTGATCCAAAATGGGGTGGGGTCGGAGCGACTTACCTGGCCCAAACCCTGGTCGTGGAAGCGATTGCCGCCGCTGATCCGGCGACGGCGGTGATTTATGAGGTGCATAATTCGCTGCATATTGAAGGTATCTGGCGTTTTGGCAATGAAGAGCAAAAGACTCGCTATTTGCCCGAATTGTGTCGGGGCCAGGCCATCGGAGCGTTTGCCATTACCGAAGCGGATTCGGGATCTAATGCGGCCGCTATGAAGACCAGAGCCGTCAAAGAAGCCGACGGTTATCATTTGACGGGGCGTAAGATGTTTATTACCAGTGGCGGAGAAGCCGAACGGTATATTGTGTTCGCCACGGTTGACCCGAATTTGGGAGAGAAAGGCATCACCGCTTTTATCATTCCCAAAACGGTTAAAGGTCTTGACTTTGGACCTCCCGAAGACAAATTGGGAATTCGGGCGTCCAGAACCTCCGAAATGATTTTGGATGATGTGGTGGTCCCAATCGAAGACAGGTTGGGAGACGAAGGAGAAGGTTATCAAATCGCATTATATTTGCTGGATGGAGGACGCATCGGTATTGCCGCACAAAGCGTCGGAATCATGACAACAGCCTTGGACCGTTCATTGGCCTATGCCCGTGAACGTAAGCAGTTCGGAAAAGCCATCGGCCGGTTTGAAGGAGTGCAATGGCGTCTGGCGGATATGGCGACGGATCTGCACGCCGCTCGGCTCATGACATATGAGGCCGCCAGACGTCGGGAAGAAGGTCCTGACCAACGCCCGTTATTCGCTATGGCTAAGTTGTTTGCCTCCGAGAAAGCGGTCAAGCACGCAACTGATGCCATTCAAATTTTTGGCGGTTACGGATATATGCGCGAGTATGGTGTGGAGCGGTTATTGCGTGATGCCAAGGTAACGGAAATTTATGAAGGAACATCGGAAATTATGCGACTTGTCATTGCAAGCCGCCTCTTGAAAGAATACGATTTAGGAAACATTTAAGGAGGTCAAGACAACGTCGATTCCGGTAGTGGTTGCGGGAGCCAGCGGGAAAACTGGTCGGGAGGTGGGCAAAGCCATTCTTAAGGCTCCCGATATGGAGTTGATTGGAGCCATTGCGGCGCATCATGTCGGAACTGCCTTAAAGGACTTATGGTCCGAACCGGTGTCCTTGGTTGTGCAAGCCCATTTGGCGGACTTGAATACATCTTATGCCGTACTTGTGGATTTTACCGAGCGTCAGTCCTCCTATGAACGGGTAACGGATGCGATCATTCGGGGTTGGGATGTGGTTGTGGGCACCACCGGCTTTACCCAAGAAGAACGGAGGTCTATAGATAGCTTGGTGAGGCGGTATGAGGTGGGTGCGGTGCTCATCGCGAATTTTTCTTTGGGAGCATGGGTCATGGAACAACTTGCCAAACAGGCCAGCCACTATTTTGAAAGGGCAGAGGTGTTGGAGGCCCATGCGGATACCAAGAAAGACCAACCGTCCGGAACCGCTGCACGGATGGCCCAAATGCTTGCGGAGTCCTGGGAAATTGATCCCCAGGCTATACCCATTCATTCGCTCCGGTTACCGGGTATGGTTGCTCATCAGAGCGTTGTGTTCGGAACCAGTGGGCAAATTCTGAGTCTGCGCCATGACGTGCATGACCGAACGGCTTATGCCCAGGGTGTCTTGGCTTCGGTGCGCAGGGTTCATAACTTTCGCGGTCGTGTGATTCAAGATTTGAGCGAGATCATTGATCCTTCGTAGGATCTTCTTCCGATTGCGCAACGTGCCGAGCTGTTTCCAGAAATTTCTCGCGCATAGGCCGTTGGCTTTGGCACAATTCCTGAACAACTTTCTCGCGCAAATTCTGTAGTGCTTGTTGTCTCTTTGAATTTTGGCTCTTTTTTCTTGTCGACATTATGACCTCACCCTTATCCTTCTATAATCCTCATAGTGTGCCGCAATGGGGTGTGATATAATAAATGTCGAGAATGGCTATCGGAATAGCAGGAGATAGCGAAAAGGAGGTGGTTTATGCATACCTTTGAGTCCATCGGGGAGTTGATTGGCAGGACGCCTCTGGTCAAACTGAAAAAAATATCAGAATTACGCCAATGTAATGTGTATGGAAAACTCGAATCTTACAACCCCGGAGGAAGCGTCAAGGATCGCATTGCTTTAAACATGATCGTGCGAGCGGAAATGGACGGGATACTAAAGCCCGGGGGCGTTATTATCGAACCCACGTCGGGAAATACCGGGGTGGGTCTTGCCATGGTGGCGGCAACCCGTGGCTATCATTGCATTTTGACGATGCCCGATACGGCATCGATAGAACGCCGATTGCTGTTTCAAGCTTTTGGGGCCAAAGTCGAACTGACTCGGGGGAAGGACGGGATGCGTGGCGCTATTGTCCGAGCTCGGGAACTAGAACAAGAAATTCCGAAAGCTATTAGTCTGCACCAGTTTGACAATCCTGCGAACCCCGAGATTCACCGTCTGAGTACCGGAGTTGAAATCTGGGAGGATACGGAGGGAACGGTGACGGCCGTTGTTGCAGGTATTGGCACCGGCGGCACCCTCAGCGGGGTTGGGCAGTTTCTTAAGGAAAAAAATGCGGCCATTCAAATGATTGGAGTGGAACCGGAAGACTCGGCAATTCTTTCCGGTAAGAATCCCGGCTCTCATAAAATTCAAGGAATCGGTGCCGGATTTGTGCCTCGCACACTCGATCTGTCTGTTCTGGACCGTATTATGACAGTCAGCAACGAAGAAGCCTTTATGAGTGCCAGGGAATTGGCACGAACAGAAGGGATATTAGTCGGTATTTCCAGCGGGGCGGCTCTTGCCGCCGTCAGTCGATGGTTGACGCAAGAACCTTGCGCAAACGGTACCGTCGTCGTGATTTTGCCGGATTCGGGGGAGAGATATTTAAGTACGGCTTTGTACCGAGAGGAGAACCAGGATGTTTAAACTATCGTCGGGGTTCAAGTCGGGTTTACGCATTTTGGCCTTGCTCGGTGAACGTCCGATAGGTACACCGATGGCCATCAGTGCCATGACCCCAAAATTGGGACTATCTGATAAGTATTTGGAACAACTGCTTATGATTCTCAAGCGATCCGGGCTGGTCCGTTCATCTAGGGGTGCCAACGGGGGTTTTATGCTGGCCAAACCTGCCGAAAACATTTCTTTGCTGGATATTGTCACGGCTCTTCAGGGCCCCATAGAATTTTGTGATTGCGGGCAAAAGGAGTGTTTGGACTGTGTTCGACCGGAAATCTGGACCGCACTGGAGTCGTGTCTCGGAAATACCCTGGCAGGTATTTCTCTGGAGCATTTGATTTCCGAGGAGAGCTTTCAGGTTATGGCTCATTCGGTGGTATTACCGGATGCACCGATATGGCGAGACGGAGCCGGGATTTAAGTGAAGGAGGCCAGCCATTTCGATACATTGAATTTGCACCACTTAAGAGTTTTTCAGACAGTTGTGCGCCATTTGAGCTTTTCCCGGGCCGCTGAAGAACTCTTGATTAGCCAATCGGCGGTGTCTATGCACGTCAAAAGTTTGGAACGTGTCATCGGACTGCCGCTTTTTGAAAAAGTCGGACACCGCATCCGTTTGACCGGAGCGGGAGAATCCTTATGGTCCTACAGCCAAAAGATTTTTGCTTTGTTGGAGGAAACCCTTCAGGTTATGGCCGCTTTAAGGGGTGGTCATATCGGACATTTGCGGGTTGCTGCCGACACCACTGCAGGGGTTTACGTTGTCCCGGAATATCTGGGCCAATTTCGCCGGATGTTTCCTCATGTTGGGATTATGCTTGATGTCGCCAATCGTGCCACGGTCATTGAGCGCATTGGGACGAGAGAAGCAGACTTGGCGGTGATGGGGCAAATCCCGGACGATCTCGCCGAGTGGGATGCTACTCCCTTTTTGCAAAATGATTTGGTCGTTATTGCCAATCCTTCTCATCCGTTGGCCCACAAAAAGGCTATTACGGTGAATCTATTGGCTCAAGAGGGTTTTTTGGTTCGGGAAGTAGGCTCGGGAACACGGGCAACTATGGAACGGTATTTTAGTCAGGCGGGGATTGACTTACGGGTCGATATGGAACTGGGGAATAACAGTACCATTAAGCAGGGTGTTGCCCACGGCTTGGGTATCGCCGTCATTTCCCGTAAGGTTATCCAGCTGGAATTGGAATCTCGCCGCCTGGTGATACTTCCTGTGGAAGGATTTCCCTTGAAACGATACTGGTACGTGGTGCATTTGCGTGGTCACTATCTGCCTCCTCCAGCTAAAGCATTAAAAGACTTATTGTTAGCAGCCGCGGGAATTCAAGAATAGAAAGAACAACCCGCCTTCGCGCGCGGGTTGTTCTTTAACAGCAGTTTAATCGGTGAAACGCTCGCCCTTAGGCTTGTCAGTGGCGTAACTGTGTAGAGTGTAATGGATTTGACGGTCGGAAACTTCTTGGCGATCCAGACGAAAACCGGGATCGTTCGAAGGTCGATTGACGATAAAGGAAAGAGCCAGAGTTTGCCGACCGCGGGACGGATCATATGCATTGACTCGGATATAATGATTGGGATACGCTCTGCGGCATTCGTTGATTTCATACAAAATAGCCGCCGCATCTTTATGATCGAACATGGGCATGCCCCACATTTCCCAGTAAGTGTTGCGGGGATGAGGGTCATCCGTGAATTCCACGCTTAAAGGCCAATCGTGGTCTAAAGCATAATTGATCTCCATCTTGATTTCGTCGTCCGTCAAAGGCGGAAGAAACGAAAACGTGCCTTGGGTGAGATGAAAAGCCATGGGTCATGTCCTCCTTAATTTATACACTGGGTGTGGGGATAACATCCGGGGTATCGGTCGATGTGTAGTCAAAGGTGACATCCTTCCAGACATCGAGGGCAGCTTGCAAGGCCGGAGACATCCGTGCCGCTTTTTGTAAGATCTCGGGTCCTTCGTTCAGAATGTCCTTTCCTTCGTTGCGGGCCTTGATCATAGCTTCCAGGGCTACCCGGTTAGCCGTCGCTCCGGCGGAGATGCCCATGGGGTGTCCGATGGTGCCGCCGCCGAACTGCAATATCACGTCTTCACCCAAGTGGTGCAAGAGCAAGTGCATTTGACCCGCGTGAATGCCACCGGATGCTACCGGCATGACTCCGGCCATAGATCCCCAATCTTGGTCAAAGAATAAACCTTCCTGAAAGTTGGCCGAGACCTTGGAATCTCTGAGAGTTTTGTAGAATCCGTGAATCATATTGGGATCGCCTTCCAGTTTGCCTACCACTGTTCCCGCATGAATATGGTCGACACCGATAAGACGCATCCATTTGGATATGACCCGGAATGACACACCATGGGTTTTTTGACGGGTGTAAGTGCTGTGTCCTGCCCGGTGAAGGTGCAGGAGCATTCCATTTTTGCGGGCCCATTTCGCCATGGACTGAATGCCAGTATAGCCGACGACGAGGTCGACCATAATGACGACACTGCCGAGATCACGGGCAAATTCGGCTCGTTCGTACATGTCCTCCATCGTTGCGGCCGTGACGTTGAGGTAATGACCTTTGACCTCTCCGGTTTCGGCCATCGCCCGGTTAACCCCTTCCATAACGTAGAGGAAGCGATCGCGCCATCTCATAAAGGGCTGGGATCCGATGTTTTCATCATCTTTGGTAAAGTCAAGTCCGCCGCGTAGCGCCTCGTAGGCTACCCGGCCGTAGTTTCGCGCCGAGAGACCCAATTTGGGTTTGGTAGTTGCGCCCAACAGAGGGCGGCCATATTTGTCCAGGTATTCGCGTTCCACGACGATTCCGTGGGCCGGTCCCTGGAATGTCTTGACGTAGTGCAAGGGAAAGCGCATGTCTTCCAAACGTAAAGCCTTGATCGCTTTGAATCCAAAGACATTGCCGATTATCGAGGCAGTAACGTTTGTGACGGACCCTTCTTCAAAAAGGTCAATGGAATAGGCGATGTAGGCAAAATACTGGTCTGTGCCCGGAACCGGATCAACACGGTAAGCCTTGGCTCGGTAATCATCGTAAGAGGTGAGACGATCAGTCCAGACGACAGTCCAGGTGGCTGTGGAAGATTCGCCGGCGACAGCCGCCGCGGCCTCCTCGGGGTCCACACCGTCTTGAGGAATAATGCGAAAGACACAAATAAGATCCGTCTCTGACGGCTCATAATCGGGACGCCAATATCCCATTTCGCGGTACGGTATTACTCCAGATGCCCAGCGTCCTCTCTTTTTGTTCTCGGTTTCACTCATAAACTAGTCCTCCTTACTGAGTCTTGAATTCAGTCAATTGAGACACTTCCTAATTGGATGGTAAAGGTCTATGTATCAAGCATACCGATCTCTGAGATATTTGTGAAATATGGATTCAATGACAATTTGATAAGGAAATACTTATAATGACAGAAGAACGATATGGAGATATAGATAATAGCGAATCCGTCCAAAACCGAAGTTCCTAAAGATGAATCGGTATTTGAACGTGTGTAATGGATTAAGCCTCAATAGCACGCCTAAGAGAGGACATTCGATTGTATGAGGAACACTTGCCCCGGGGTGTTTGACTCCGGGGCAAGTGTTCCTCATCGCCAAAGAGTCTGGGTCTTTTGCGGCTTTTATCATCCTATAACTAGGCGTCATCACCGAGTGTCAAAAACTCCACATTTTCACTGCCGCACTTTGAGCATACTAGATCGG
>JAKACM010000071.1 GCA_021821465.1 Bacillota bacterium | reverse complement strand
ACGCAAGGTGGATGATGCGACATTTCACGCCCTCCATATCGAACGATATCCCTTCCATGGGGAGTGGAATTACATCATTAAACCCGACTCGCAAACATAAAAGTTATTTCTACGTGCTGCCTAAGAAGAAAATACGAGGAAAAATGGAAGGGATGACCCATGAACCTTCTCAGCTGGACGCAGAAATTTGGGACGGATCAGGATTGTCGCGAGTATTTGTTTGATCAGCGGTGGCCCGAGGGATTTGTCTGCCCGCAAGCCGATTGTGGGGGACGGCAGTATTGGAAGATTCAGCGCGCGAACCGGACCGATATCCTCTATGAATGCACCCAGTGCCACCACCAAGTGTCCCTGACGGCCGGCACGCTGTTTCATCGGACCAAAGTGGCTCTTCCGGTCTGGTTTCTGGCCATTTACCGCGTGGCCGTGGACAAAGGCGGGGTCTCCGCTGTGGAGTTAGCCCGCGAACTGGGGGTGTCCTATCCGACTGCCTGGTTGATGCACCACAAGATTCAGCGCGCCATGGCCGACCGCAATGGCCGTTATCAACTGGGCGGGTTGGTCGAGCTCGATGACGCCTATTTTGGGGGCGTCAGTCATGGCCCCGGCAAGCGGGGCCGCGGGACGGACCAAGACCCGGTAGTGGTGGGGGTCAGTTTGACCGACCACGGGCATCCGCAGTATGTTTTTTTGGAAGCCGTTGAATCGTTACAGAAGGAACCCGTCTTAGAGGTCTTGCAACGCCGGGTCGACCTGTACGGGGTCTGGCGCAGTGATGGAGCGGACATTTATGCGGCCGGAGCGCAAGCGCATCAAGCCGATCACCGAGTCACCCTGAGTCGGGATCCCGAGGCTCCTGAAGTGTTTCATTGGGTGAATACCGTGATCAGTCTGGCGAAGACATTTATTGATGGGACCTATCACGGGCGCGGACGCGCCCGGCGCCAACTCTATCTCGAAGAATTTATGTATCGGTTTAACCGCCGCTTTTTTGGCACCCGCATTGCCGACCGCTTGCTCGCAGCGTGTGTCGCAACCGTGCCGCATCCCTATGCCGCGTAATCCGGCGAGAAAAACGGGTAATCTCGGGAATGGGGATCAACCATGGCGAGAGCAGTACCCGCGTTTGTCCCTGCCCCCGACTGACCTGTCCCGGCAAAATGGTCACGACCTCACCTACAGACCGACGCCAACAGAGGGGGCGTAGAGCATTACACTATACCCGAGACACATTTAACCAATAATGGTAGTCCCTAGGATATGAGTTATCTTATTAAGTATGTTTGCAAATCCCGGTCAATCACCAAGCGTTTGAGTTGGGCATTTTCTTCCGCCAGCGATAAACCCCCGGCGCTTTTCCCCGTGTCTTGTCGCACGTCTCGGCTCCACCGTCGCACCATACTGGGACTGAGTTGATGGCGGCGGGCCACTAGGGTGGCATTCTGCGTCTCCTGGACTTCATGAATCACCTGGGCTTTAAATTCTGCGGGCTCATGCTACCCTCCCTATTTTGACCGTTCTTACCCTACCAAAAGAAGGCCGCATATGTCACGTTTCATTAGGGGGTGGAAAAGGGGGATCGCAGCGTGTTCACAGAAATGTTTGAGCCCCCGGTAAGAAAAGATTCGGGCCTCCACAGCACGCACGGCCGCCGCTTCCACAGCCGTATTGCCGTAGCGGTGACCGAGGCCTGGTAAAATGCCGAGACACCGGCGATAGCTATCTTCCGGATACACCGGCAGGGCTAAAATCTGATCAATCACCGCGGTCGTGGCCGGGCCAAACTGGCTTGCCCAGCTAGGAAAACGGTCCGGAGTCCCATCCCACACCGCTTGATGA
This sequence comes from Bacillota bacterium, assembly GCA_021821465.1. GTDB lineage: Bacteria > Bacillota > Sulfobacillia > Sulfobacillales > Sulfobacillaceae > Sulfobacillus. The sequence goes on along the minus strand of JAKACM010000071.1, from coordinate 24,384 downwards.
TGAGCCGGGCGATGGGGTGGAAAAGGGATCAGTCCTCCCCGTCTGAGGTTGAGTCGCTCGAAGATGGCTGGCGATCCGTTCGTGATCATGAAAGATCTCGACCACGGTCGCCGTAATTCGCACGTCCACCACGGCATGTACCAAGGTATACGGAACACGATAGTCAGATCTCCATACGTCCACATGATAGTCTATGTGGACACGGGCATGCCGCCATTCGGCGAATTCATCGCGCAAAACGGGCAAAGGCTGTAAGGTGGAGCGTTCCTCCTGGTCCCAGCGCTCCCACCGGTTGCCGGGCATCTTTTGAAACGGCTGGCGATTGAGGCGATCCACTCGGACCTGCACCGCCCTGTTCGCTTCGGCCAGGGAAAAAAAGGTTTGATGGCGCAAGGGTCCCAGCACCTGGTGTTCCACAATTTTCACAGGGGTCTCCACAGCCCCCTGGTCCCGCGGCTTCCGAACCCTCGCCGGCAGAATCGTGGTATGATCATGATGGGCCCATTCTTGATAGGTCACGGTTAACACCGGATCGTACCGATCCGGGTGGGTGACGCCGCTGCGTAGATTGTCAGGGACGACCACCAGCGGCACTCCCTGAAAAGCTTCGACCGCATGCACAGGGCCTGGAATCCAGGACGCGAGACTTTGGTCGGGCTGTACTTCCACAAACGTATAATCACTCGCACCCCAGGTGGCGACAAAGACCTGGGCGCGGGATTCGCTGCCCGTGACCGCATTGTCATCAATCGGAACGGTCACGCCCGCATAATCGACAAACATTTTGTCTCCCGGGGTATGATGGTGCCGGAGGACAACATCCAGGGTCTGAGCCCAGCGCTCATAGTGGGCACAGAACTGGGTGTATTGATAGCCATCGGGCCACTGTTCCTGATATTCCAGCCACAACAGCGACCACGTCACATCTTTCCGCTGCAGTTCGTGGTGGATGATGCTCCAATCCGGTTCCGGCCGCTTCAGCGGCCGGCCCTGAGGATGGGGATATAACGTCTGTTCCCAGGCCGCATCGGTGCACTGGGGGTCTAAAGGCCAGGTATACCCAGCGGCCTGCGCCCGATCCACAACTTTTTTGACTGTCACATGAGAAATGGCCAGACTGCGGCTAATGGTGCGCAAACTATCGTGCTGTTCATGATACAACCGTAAAATTTCACGGATTTGGCGCATCGTGAACCTCCTCCTTGAGATCATCAAAACATTCACCTCCATGACCTGTGTTCGGCAGTTTATGGAGGACTCCTGCTGGATCCGGGGGACTGTTCACGATTTTCCGAAATGCCTGATAACGACTTTCCGGAATCACTGTTAATGATTTTCCGAAATATCCAAGCCCCCCAAGCAAACAATCCACCATAAGGGCAACCAACGACAAACTCCCGATTTTTGCAATTTGCGCGGCTTCCTAGGTGATTAGGAATCATATATCGCGATAGATAGCTTATAACCTAGGAACTACCATTTTTGGCTATCATTGTCTAGGCAATAAGAAAGAACAGATTGTCGTAAGAGCTGAGGGATTTTTCGTTTGAATTGCAGGTCGTTTTTCGCCATCATTTTATCGATGCGTGGCCCACAGCCACGATCGTAGCCGCTGGTGAACGCAAAAAACTCTGATCCCCCAACCGTTGAATCATCGCAATTGCCAAAAGCTGGGGATCAATTAGGGCGTCCTGGTTAGAATCACGACGGCGCATTGCTGTTGTGGACTGCTGAACTTGTTTGTACGTTGAGTGCGTATTTGGATTATAGAGCCTTTGCCATGCGAAACGCACGAAAACTGTATGGGAATAGTGAATGCCCATGTCTTTCCGGAAGCGGGACACCATGCTATACTACTTTCGCTTATCTATAATCCCCATTTCTTGTGTTTTACTACTTTTACTCTTAGCAGAAATATCTGAAAGGTGGAATTATTGTGTCGTTATCAACAGAGTATTCGGCACCCCGACAACGTTGGGCACGCATTATTCCTGTGGCCTTTCTCATGTATACTATCAGCTTTATGGACCGCATCAACATCGGGTTCGGATTTTCTGGTATGGAGAAAACGCTGGGAATTAGTGCGACAGTCGCAGGACTGGCGGGTGGTATTTTCTTCTTTGGCTATTTATTTTTGCAAATCCCCGGAGGCTACCTCGGTATTCACTGGAGTGCCAAGAAATTTGTTACCATTGCTTTACTCGTCTGGGGAATTTTTGCGATTCTTACTGGGGCCGTGCAGAATGAGACGGAATTATTGCTGGTCCGGTTCTTTTTAGGAGTGGCCGAAGGAGGGGTTTGGCCGGCCACCTTGACGTTATTGGCCAAATGGTTTCCACTGGATGAAAGAGCCCGGGCTAATTCTTACTGGATGTTTTGTCTCCCGGTCGCGGCCATTATCATGTCACCGGCAGCCGGATTTATTTTGGCTCACTTATCGTGGCGGTGGCTATTCTTTCTCGAAGGATTTCCGGCCTTTATCTGGGCTGGAGTTTGGTGGTTGTTCGTTGATGAATCCCCAGAGACCGCGCGTTGGATTTCGCCAGAGGAACGCGAGTATCTGCGGCAACGATTTGCGGAAGATGCTCAGCATATCCGCCCTATGGCAACCACCTGGCGACAGGCCTTCGCAAATGGGCAAATCTGGTTGCTAGTCATTGTTTACTTCCTTGCTCTAATCGGGCTATACGGGGTTAGCTTGTGGCTGCCCACTATTTTGAAAACTCTCTCCTCATTGGGACCTGTGGGCGTAGGACTGTTAGGCACCCTGCCTTATATTGTCTCGGTCCTGGCCTTATGGTTGAATTCGCGACATTCCGACTCTACCCAAGAGCGTAAGATGCACATTGCCGTGCCGTTAGTTGTCGCTGGGATTGCCCTATTGTTATCGGCCATAATTGGCCGCTCAAGTCCGCTGTGGGCAATAGTCTTTATTTCCCTTACGGAAGCCGGCATTATGGCTTTTCTTGGGGTGTTTTGGACCCTTCCTCCCATGATTGTCGGAAAAGATGCCTTGGGTGCGTCAATGGGACTCATTAATGGTTTAGGCAATTTGGGTGGATTTGTGGGACCTTTTGTGGTTGGATATCTGCTCACGGTGACCCATAATAATATCGTGGCCGGGTTGACGTTTATGACGATAACATTGGTTTTAGGCGGATTACTCATATTACGGGTTCGCTATGCGGGAAGCTCAGCGCCGATTCCCTCCCAATCTGTCAGTGGGTAACAAATCGGGAAGGGCGGGTGTAGAGAATTTACACGAGACAACAATTCGCATAGCACACAGAAGTGGGTGGCTTCAACGATATGCATAATTTCTCCTAGCGACTCTTTCATTTCCAGACAATCGCTTGGACCTCGGAAAATGACTCATTCGTGAAGTAATCATGGTTCATTCTTAACACCTTATAGGGGTCCCGCCAACTTCAGCAGAGAGGCAGTATCCCATGCAAAGGTCGAGCCCATCAGGGTTTGCAGGATCGCGCCGCCTCAGACGCGAAAAGGTGGGGGACAGATTACACGATCAATACAGTATAATGAAGCCAATATAGCGGTTGTGTCCGATAGAGAAGCAGCAATGAGGAGACGGATGAAGAGGGGGTCAATCGATGAATACGGTGGAGCCGTTGCGGGATAAACGGCAGATCGAGGCCATCCGCAAAATTCTGCTGGTGCAAAATCCCCGCGATGCAGCCCGGTTTACCGTAGGCATTAATAGTGGATTACGGATTGGGGATTTGTTGCAGTTACGTATCGGGGATGTGCGGGTGAAACCGTCTCAGTGGCGCGATCGCTTCGTCGCCACCGAACAAAAACCGGGAAGCGGAAAGATTTTCCGCTCAGCGATCGATCGAAAAAAGCCTTAGCCTTCTATCTCGCCACCAGGCCAATGGCGCAAGCGGCCGATCCGTTGTTTCCGTCCCGGAAACACGGCCGGCCCTTACAGGGCGGGCAAGCTTGGCAGATTTTTCGGGCGGCAGCCCTAGCGGTCGGCGTAACCGATCCGGTGGGGACGCATACCTTACGCAAAACGTTTGGATACCATGCGTATGCCGCCGGCGTGGATTTGGCGATTATCCAGCAGATCTTGAATCACAGTAGTCCGGGGACGACGTTGGCGTATATTGGCATTCGGCGGGAAGACCGCGACGCCGTATATCTGGGCTTGAATTTGTAGGATAGCGTTGTATGGGAGTGATTTAAGACAAATGAGGCAGTGTTCTATTACGGGATGATCCCGCCCCAATGGGGTCGAATCGCCGGGTCATGATAGACAAAACTTCGGGCCTTTGCAACAATGGAATCATCAGAAAGGGAGGAGAGGGCATGGCCACGAAAAAATCGTTCACGGTGTCTTTGCCAGATGATCTCGCCGAAGCCATACAACGGATCACGGCCGAAAAACCTGAGGAATTTGTGATTACGGCCGTACGCCATGAAATTCGGCGGTTCGATCAGTTAACAGCGATTCGTGCTGCCGCAGGAGCGTGGAAAGATCATGATGAGATTCCCGACACTGTTGAAGAATTAGTGGCGTTTATGCGCCGCCTGCGGGCTAGTGAGGAAAGGTTTTCGCCATGAACCCTATCATGGTTGACACGGATGTGTTGATTTGGGTTCTGCGCGGCAAGACCGAAGCCGTGGGTTGGCTAGAATCGGTCGCGGCAACAGAACGTCTTTTGTGCTCGGTCTTGACAGTTTCGGAGCTTTTCCGAATGGTACGGCAAGAGGAACTGCACAAGACCGAGAAGCTCATGGCGGGCGTTCAGGTGGTGCCTGTAGTGTATGAAGACGCTCGTAAAGCGGCTGACCTGATGCGAGCTCATGGACCCGGCTTTGTCGATTGTCATATTGCAGCCACCGCGTTAAGATTGGAGGCTGCGGTTATGACCTATAACCAAAGGGACTTTGGACGCACGGGTGTCAATCTTTTGCCACTACCCGAAAGTTAGTCGTAGATTTCCGCCGATAAGCCAGTTCCTATCCATAAACGGGATCGCTTAACGAGGCTTTGTGTTCTACGAAAGACGAAGTGAGTCCCCCATCTCTAAGAGTTAACGGAGGTGGGGGATGAATCGCTATGGGCTTAGGAACCGTGTCAACAAACGTGACGGGATGGGCATACATGTATGACAACGGAGGTTAGTCAGCCAACATAACGACCGAACAAGGAGGGAGGTTGTGAGGACTATGATCAAGCGGTATCGAGCGGCATGGATTGCGGGCCTTATCGCCTTTGTGTTAACACAGTTTATGGCAGTCGGGTCTCAGCGCACGACGGCAATCGGAGCTGTGGGTCATGGGTTGGCAGAAGGCCTTTGGGTCGGTCTGATATGGTTTGCGATTGTGGGGGCCGTGCAGTTCATCCTGTATCGTTTCCGCGTACGCTATATAAATCGTCCATAAGTTTTCCATAATTTCTCTCACTCAAAGGACTTTTCCTCCTCTCTATCGAATTGTCAGATAGGGGGAAACTAACGTGGTCAAGATCATTACGACTCATGGATTTTCTCTACACAGTTTGCGAAAACTCGAAAAGCAGACGGAGTCTGGGCGCATGCGTGTTCGCCTCATGGTTGTTCGGTTGGTCTGGGAAGGATATCCGGCCACGGCCGTGGCCGATATTATTGGGATCACGGGAGAAACGGTCAGTAGTTATGTGGCCAGTTGGAATCAAGGAGGACCGGGTGCCTTAATTCCGGGTAAAAGCCCGGGCAAACCCTCTAAAATTCCTCCCGAGATCGTCGAACAACTTTGCACCTGGCTTCAGCAATCGCCCCAGGCAGCGGGCTACGGGGAATCGGCGAATTGGGACACGCGCATGTTTCAAGCATTTTTACACGATCGCTATGGCATTCCCATGAGTCGAGCGGGATGCACCAAATGGCTTCACCGCCATGGTTTTCGCTGGACTCGTCCCACATATGTCTTGGACAAGGCCGATCCTCTCAAGCAACAAGCCTTTGTGGACGCCTTGCAGGAATTAAAAAAAAACTAACGCCACACGATCTCTTGCTCTTTGAAGATGAAGCGCACATTCGAGACGATCAAGCCATGGGTGCCGCATGGACGCTATGTGGGAAGCAGAAGAAGATTAAAACAACCGGCCGCCACGCGGCCGCTATTCTCATGGGAACGGTCGCTCCTGCGACCGGTGATGTGATCGTGAAAGAATATGAGGAATCGACAGCGAACACCTTTCATCAATTTCTCGAAGTCATTCTCCATCGTTATCCCGATAAACAGATCTATCTGATCCTCGACAATGCCAAAATTCACCATGCCAAGGTGCTCGCGCCGTTTCTCGCAGATCATCCGGCACGGCATCTTCTGTTCTTACCGCCTTATTCCCCGAATTTGAATAACGTCGAACGACTATGGAAGTGGCTTCGGGAAAAGGTCATTCTCAACACGTATTTCCCCAACCTTGGTGCGATTAAAAAAGCTGTCGGACACTTCCTCCGATTTCTAGAGGGGGCCAAAACCGAAATTCCATCACGACTCTGCCGCCTGCCAGGTGATCCCAAGAAAACTTAAGTACGATTAATATAGAAGGATGTCCACAAACAACAAAAAACAAAAAAAGTGATTGGTGTGGGAGACATTTCTGCACATGCTCCCGGTTGCGCTGTGAATTGGTGAGCGGCGGATGGTTGGAGGGGTGTGCAAGGAGAATGAGATGAAACTGGGGATGACGTCAAAAGGCCTGATGGTGGGGGGAATTCTTGTGGCCGTTTACTGGATTTCGCAAGCCGGCTTGAGTCACGGACGGTATTTGTGGGGTTCCGACAAGAATTTTTCCACCATTTTGGCCGGGGAGTGGTAACCGGTTCATATCTCACGGCTCTCATCATCACGTGGGCCTATTATCTGGCCTTAACTCCGCAATTAAGTGACAAGAGTCCGGTTGCTGGAACGGACTCTTGGATATCTGCACTAAGCGATTCGCGGGAATTTCTTCTTACTATACGAACTTGAGTTGCGCACCCCGGCACCACCGGGTTTTTCGCCGGCGATGATGCGACGAACACTTGCTAGCCCCCGCATTGACGCCCCATTCCACGCCCTCCGGCTTCAAAACCGCGTGTGCCGGACGATGGAATGGAGCTGGAAGGTCTGCATGACATCGAATACCCTCGAATCGATTGACTACGGATGTTTATCGAACACCTTTTGATTTCTGATGGAGTCTCCCGCATGATAACCCTCTCCCTTTTGGGTGAATTGGGACGACACCTAATGATACCAAAAACCTAGTGGTCATGCGGGTTTCCGTGTTATTGTGGGGTCAAAATTTGTTGTGAATTCGCGGTGCAAAACTCAAGTGCCATAATTGTCATAATAAGCTTACGTGCCACAGTTACGTCAGACCCTGAGGAGCCGGGTAGCTAACTCGTTACTTCGTAGGTTTGTTATGCGGGATGGTCTGATGATGCATATAAGCTCGCAGCACCGCATTCATCCGACTTTGATACCCGGGCCCTTGGGCCTTAAACCATGTGACGACATCCCGATCCAAGCGCAAGGATAGCCGATCTTTCGGGACGGGCATCCACCATTCCGCTTCCGCCCAAAAAGTCTCATCCTCAGCGGGATTGTCACTATAATCAATGTCCGTGTCTGTCATCTGACGAATCCGTGTCCAGTTCGTGCGACTGGACCGTGGCGAGGAAGTGGTGGTAGATTTCTCGTTCACGACGATTAGCCCTCCTTAACGAAATAATGCGAATCCGCATGCCGCGGCGCGTCAACACGCAATTCACCAGCGTATCCTGTATCCGGCCTAAGGCCGTCCATCGGCGGTCACCATAATCCTGTCGGGTATCTTCGCGAACCAACAGGGAATGCTGAAAACACTCGGCCGCGTCCATAAAATCAAAGCCGTGCTTCTGAAGATTCTGCTCATTTTTGGCCGGATCCCACTCAAAATCCATAACGTATTATAACCTAGACGATGACAGATGTCATCCGTATTGGACAGATTGCTGACCGATATTCTTGGGGGTCTGCTGTGATTGAACAGGTATTTCGGAAATTGGCGATCAATTAAGACGACTGACCCAGGCGTCACGATACACGCGATATCCTTAACGTCCAATCACTTGGACCACTCGTAGCCATTTCTTCCATTCAGCTGATGATAGTATTTAATACTTCAGCAGAGGGCTCCTATCCTCGGGACAGCCAATGATGGATGACACTGGCAAAGGGGAGAGACTGTCGGTTTCCGGTTGGGATGGGTGGGAGCTCGGGGATGACAGTCGGCTCCGAGACGGGACCAGGGCATCACCTACTGAGACTCGCTGAGAGAAACGAGGCGGACTGGGCAAATCGTCACGATGTGGTGGATTCGTTATGTACCATAGGGATCAGTTTTTATTGTCCGAATAGACTGAATGGTCGAGATGAAAAAAATATCGGGATGCCCAGGACCATCGGGATCCGCTGTCGAAGAGATTGACTGTACGACATTTGCATCACGAGGAGGATCCCGATGGTTCGATTAGAGTCTCTCACCAGTTTTTTTCACACGCACGGACAGTGACGGCGCTCTCAACGCACGACCTTGGCCACTATGGTCTGGGCGTTGAGAGCGCCGTCGAATCCCTTGTGAGGGATTGCCAAAATTGGACACCGATTAGCGAGGGCCTACCACGATCCCGATAAGCAGGCGCAATACGCGATGAAGCGCGTGGATCGCTTTGTGGGCCATGCCGGTTTGAACAGGGAGATCGCTCAGGGTGGAAAAGATGGGATTCGCTATACACAGGCCCGGATCGCGCCATCGGGAACAATTTTTTCCCGCCTCCCTTCACCCAGTGGGTGCCATCTCATTATCGCCGAAATCGGCCTGGGACCACGGATCCGTCCCCATTTGCAATGACCTCGTCACGGATTCAGGTGTTTATTATTAGACGATTGGAGCGCCCGCTCCGTAACCAACAAAGCATGGGGAGTAAGGTATGACTCCCCCGAACTACGGCAGACCAGTGTTGAGTGGAGTTTTTGAGGAACCGTAAGTTATTCTGGCCGATGGTCGGTCGGCGCATGCAACGTTTTGGCCGAGCGCCCGCTCCGGCTACGGAACATACCGGAGACATCGATTAGCGTGGCGCATCCGCCGGCGATTAGAATCAAGACGTTGGTTGTTATGACTCGGCTGGCTGCGCCGACGATGGCAGCTGATGCTGGTTCAAGCCCAAACGAGATGGCCCGAGCAATGCTGCTGACGCGACCAAGGAATTCGGGGGGGGGAACCACCTGAAGCCATGTCCGATAAAATGTCGCAGGCGGTCCTGCCAATAATCCACTCATACCGTACACGATTACTGCACTAATGAGGGAATGGGTGAGGCCAACCAGGGCTAACATAACGTCACTGAGGACAAACAAGCCAAACAGGTGAAGAAGAGAGTGGTGAAATACTTGGGGCACATAGGGCACCAAGATGACACCAATGGCCATGCCGACCGAAAACGATCCCGCGAGTAATCCCAATCCTAAAGGCCCTGCCCGCAAGATGGTATGAGCGAACAGCACGATCCCTACCGAAAAGACGCCCAGAACGAAAAGGTTGGCCAGCGCAAAAGTCGGTAACAGCACGTGAAGTCGGTCATTGTGCACCACATAGAGTAGACCCTCCCGCAAGTCCAACCAACTGGACTGAGCTACGCGTTGGACGGAGGGCATGGAGGGGATTCCTAAGATGGCTATCGCACTCACCATGTACACCAGACCAGCTATCAACAGCGCACCCCGGCCTCCACTCCAAGCCATTAATCCGCCTCCCAAGGCTGGACCTATCGAGGCCGTGCCCCATTCGCGAAGTTGCATCCATCGATTGGCGTGGATCAGATTGGTTCGTTCAACGACAAAGGGCACCAAGCTTCCCGCTATGGGGATGCGAATTCCGTCCAAAACACCCAACAGGACGGCTAATGTGAGCCAGATCCAACGAAATGGCCCCGTTGTGCTTGCGCCCAAGCCGGCAACTCCCAAGATGGAGGCAGTCAATACCAATCCGGTCAATAGACTAATCGTGCGACGATTGTAGCGATCGGCGACCACCCCACCCATCATCAATAAGAAGCCTCGAGTTATCGCCCAAATCGCAAGGACGAGGCCCAGGAACCCGCCGCCGTAGCCTTGCGCCAATGTCCAACTTATGGCAATGAGAACGATTTGATCGCCCGCATCGCTGAGGAGCTGAGACATGAAGAGACTCTGAAAAGCGTATTTCACATCCGATCCTCCGAAAGAGCGCTGGAAGACGTGTTGCTGCATATGGGGCAATTGGGTCGTCGGACCATGGCATGAAAGATCTGAGAAAATGTCACGAAATTGACCTGAAATAGCTGATTGACGGTAAGCATGGGTGCCAGGCCCAGACGATACCGTAAAAACTCGTAGGAGAGGAAGTAGGCGAGGAACATGCAGGCCGGTCCTAAAGCGCTATTTGGGCTTTGAACATCGTGCTGCCGAATGTAGTCCAATTCTTCCACCAGTTCGGGATGGTTCTCTAGGTCGGCATCCACCTCGCATTGGTAACAGGCTGATTGGCCAGGAACGACTCCATAAGCTGTACCAATCGGCCCACTAATGCTGCCTCCCACGTACGGGATCCCTACGCGCTGGCACGCGATATTCACCCAAAAATCAATATGTCCGTTGGGTTTGTCCGCCAAGCAGAACACGAAGTCGATGGCATAGTCGTTTATTATTTGGCGAACGTCGGCTTCAGAGGCAATGCGCCGTTCAACTGCAACAAAATGGACGTTGGGATTGAAGGCATGAATAAATCGGTTGGCTGTTTGAACCTTCCGCTCTCCCACATACGGCGTGGAATAAAGGATTTGACGATTAAGATTTCGAAGTTCGACACTATCGTAATCGAGTCCGACTATCGTGCCTACGCCCAATTCGGCCATGGCTACGGCGACGTTTGACCCGATTCCCCCTAACCCGAGGATAAGCACATGGGTCCCTTTAAGCAGAGATTGCCACTTAATGGCTGACTCACTTCCCGCGACTAGCTCGTAAAATGCCATGTTGACTGAATACCGGTCTACTTCCGGCGTAGAAAATACGGTTGTCAAGTCCGGGGGCGCTTCGTCTACATAGCCTGACTCATGCAGTGCTTTAACGGCCTGCTTTACCTCATCTTCTGACAATGTCGGTCGAACGGCTACAATAATGTCCGCCATACTGTGTTGACCGTCTAGAAGTGGGAGAAGTACGGCGTATCGACCGTCGGGGTCATCAACCTCCACTGCGTAGTCAGGTCCTTGGCCGAGGCGAATTCTATTCTTCAAATACAGCACGCTGTGGGCGGGTTTAAGCCGAGGGTATAACAAGTCTGACTTCATAGTTGAACCTCCCTTGAAAAAAGATTGATGGCACCACAAGTTCGTGGTCCTGTAATCTGTAATGCGCGGCACCTGGGAGCGCCGTCGACCTAGTGTGGGTACCCTGTTAGCAGGATATGAGTGTCGTCTTGGCGAATATGATAAGGTAGGAACCCACACGGGGTTCCTACCTTATCCATCATGATTACCGCGGGTTTGTGGAGTTGCGAATGACCGCGACTTTCCGAATTGTCATGTGTTTCACCCCCTTTCACTCTCCGAAATCATGGGACGCCATTACACCACACCAGGACTTGTAACATCTGACGGGGTTGTGGGTTGCGAAGCTGTCGTGACCCAGTGAACTGTCCGTGTTGAGGTGATCCTCGGAGCGAACAAGAGGCTTCCAATCAGAGCAATCATGATAAAATACCTCAAAACCATACAACTCCTCGTCCAGTAAACTTTGAATTATGAATCTAATGTTATTGAAATTTTTAAGACATACGCGTGACTTGTTCTCACAAATGTGACTCGTATACAATGGTGCAATGGATAACCTTAATATCGGCGACCAACTTAAACGCTGGCGCGAAAAGCGCGGATATACGCAAGAGGAGCTAGCTCGAGGGCTGTTTGACCGATCGTATATTAGCCAAATTGAGTCGGGACGTATTCTGCCACCCTTGCGGACATTAGAGTTGCTGTGCCAAAAACTGGACATTCCGTTATCTGACCTTATTGGTGCAAAAGAAGATACGACTGGGCCCAATGTTAGGAGAGCTCGGCACCTTCTAAGTAGCGGTCTTCGACAACGAGACGTGACCCAAATCTACTTGGCGTGGGAAATTTTATCCGACGCGGCTGTCGGAGAGGACGTAATACGCGCCGCCCGTCACGTGTGGAAATTGGATCCGGAAATAGATCGCGTGCTTTATGTTTTGCAACGAACGGCTCTCAAAATTTTGCATGAAGGCTACGAACGAGACGATGGGCTGGAACTCTTAGTGAACCTGGGCAATACTTATTATCGGGTTAATCAATATTTGAACGCCTTATCGGTATACCAAACCATCATCGATCTGAAGCCTCCAACTGTGATACGTATGCGGGTACTCTCAAATATTGGATCAACCACGTACGCTATCGGTCGATTCGAAGACGCTCTAGACGCATACCACGGTGCTTTGGAGATGGCATCGGAGCAAGATAACCACGATATGCTGGGGCGGTGCCACCACGGCCTAGGAATTGTGTATCGAGCGTTAGGCGATACCCAAAAAGGCTACCATCATACATTTCGCAGCATGATCTATTATGGGGAAGGCGAGCCGTTGAAGTATTATGAAGCTCTACATAATTTAGGGGTGCTTCTTGCCGAACGTGGTGACTACCTACAAGCCGAAGAGTTCTTGACCCAATGCGCTCAGTACTATGAGCGCGCCAAAGCATATGCATTATTAGGCAGCGTCTGGGAAGAAATCGCGCGCCTTCAGTTGGGCCAAGAAAATCTCCAAGGTGCGTTAGAGGCATGTAATTATGGACTGCAACAAATTTACAGTACAGACGACACGAAGGAGTTAAGTAGGCTACTCATCTTGAAGGGGCAGGTGTTGGAAGCCCTTGGAGAGCACGACATGGCATCCGTTATTTTTCCGCTGGCTCGCTATTTGCATCGAGTGTTCGGGGGGGCCTTATCTTCGGACGAGGAAAGTTGAAGTTGCCCTGGGGTATACCTCACTTTTGTGAGGGAATTAATGCCAGGGAATGCGTGGTAACGTCAGGGAATTGATGGTATGAAATGGGACAATACTTGATCGAGTGCATCATAAGGTACTACAATTGCAACAGGTCCAAACGATTCCCATTGAAAGAGTGGAGAATTCCAAGATAAATCCGTAATGACAATTGGACGCATAAACCAACCTTTTGGGGGTATAGTTCGAGCTGTTTCCCAAATTTTCCCTCCCAATGAGGATTCACGATTTTCCCGGAGAACTTCATCGCGGCAAAGAGCATGATCTGTGGACAGCCAGATTTCCATAAACTGTCCTTTGATATAATGGTGGCAATTGTCCCAGGAGGTGGCCGACTTGAGAATTTCCAGCGTGACGGTAGGGATTTCCGTTTCCAATTTGGCTGAATCTCGTGCGTGGTATGAACAACTCCTCCAAAAACCGGGACCAGACATTGAGCCCCAGGAGGGGGTCGTGGAATACCGTGTGGGAGATACCTGGCTGCAGCTCTTTGAGGGTGTTGTGAACTGGAACGGAGGCATTTTTCGCATCGGGGTGCCGGAGATCCATGAGGAGCGATCACGACTCGTTAAACTAGGAATGATGCCAACAGAACTCGAAGAGGTCCCGGGGATCGTAAGTTATTGCGAATTTTGCGATCCCGACGGAAATCGACTCGGCTTATACCCGGTTCTAGATCGTACGACATGAGAGCTATGCGGGACGTTTACGAGCCACGTACCGTGCCCGGCCATGGCACCGGCGGCATTATTGCTAAAGGAATCGCCAGGATTGCCTGGTCTTTTTATCCATCCTCTGCCAAAACATGGATGCATAGTCAAGCACTCACCAAATTGCTTCCAACGATCAAACTTTGGTCACAACAGATGATTCATCACGAATTACTGGCCAGGGTCCGAGTGATTGCATAAAACAATCCACCGCACTTTCCGGTCGGTCTCACCCACATAAAGAAAAATCGTATCGTAATGGAGAGACAAGAGGGACAGTAAGGCAGGTTGAGGCATGGTGTCGTCCAGAATCCATCCGGTCGGAAATGCAATGCGTCCACAACCCAAAGTGCCCGGTAACATCGTCAATTCCAAAAACCGACAGACTGTTGCCAAATCGTGATCAAAAGAACGCTTGTCTAAGGGATCTGGCGTCGGCGGCAAATAATATCGCGAGAAGGGATAACCGGGATCATGGGGAGAATCAACTGTCAGCGATAACTCGTGCATAAACGGCGGCCAATGAGAAAACCGTGCGAATTGCTCCCGCATATTCTGGGACAACGCTTCAGGATGAAGGTTCATCGCCACAGGCAGACCATTATCGTCGGACCAAACATCAGCACAAGCGATTTGTTTAAGAACCCGGGTCATGAGGTCCGTAACCCAGGCCTGATGGCTAAAATTTTCCAAAACCAGAGTCGTTCTCGGGCGAAAGAATAAGACACCGAAAAGATATTGCTCAACAATGGTAAGAGAAGTCAGATCCACTTCGGTTACCTGGGTGGTCACGGCATGCTTTCGGTATTGAGACTTCAACGATGAGGGATCGTCGTGCGGATTTGTCTGGCAAGGACATCGTCGCGAGTCTGTCCACGGCCATGCAACGAGCCAGCGAACCATTCCATTCACCTCTTCTCCGTAATGGGACTAGGGACTGGGGTCAATGTTTGCCAGTCGCCATAGGCATCCGGCGTGGAGATGACCCCGATCTTGGGCGGCGCTACTCACAAACATAATGGGTTTTTCTACGCACCGCTTAGTTAAGAAGAAGAGACGGCTCTTCTTCAAATTCCCAACCGTTGGCGGTTGGGTAACTGCCTAATACATAGACCGTTTTCGTGCCTGCTGAAGAAAAAGTATGTTCAAATTGATCACGCACCGTTGAGAGGGGAGCCGGATCCCCTGACTGTGGCTGAGAAGCCCATGCTCCACCGCTCCAATTTGCATCCATACTAAATGCATCCCGGAATTTTTTTCCTATCGACAATGCAGTCTATTCGGACAATAAAAATTGGGCATAAGTTAACAGTGGGCCATATGCGCCGGATCACGATCGTTACGGCTTCGTCGGCAAAAATGCGCGGTCAAGCAGATTGCGTCGATGCGTGCCTATCGTTGCCTTAGGGTTACGGGATCAGTGATTGGAGAGAGGACGCGGATCCTTGAGTTCTCGATGGAGTAACATCCGTGCCATGGTGGTATATCCGACGCCATACTCCTCCGCCAGTTGTTTCAATTGCTCCATATCCTCCGGGACAATGCGAATCGTTAACGATTCGAGATCTTTGTGCGACCGCTTCTTCACACGCACCCCTTCGACCGCTTCTAGACGTAAATCCGTTGCGTCATGCTGCCCAAACCATGCCGCCACCTCCTCGTCATTGTCGGAATTAAAGGGTAAGGGTTTGTTTTTCTCCATACTGTGTCATCCTTTCCTCCGGTATCGGCGTTTTTCCCGGGGAGTCATGTCGCGAGCGGTAATCACATAAGCCGTCTTATCTTCCGGAAAGTATCGAAAAATCACGGTGAGAAGACGTCCGTTCTCGGCACGCCCAAACCCGACATACAAACGTCCCGGACGGTCGGGCTGCTCATTTCGGGTGCGCGCAATTCGAAGGTTGTCATCTTCAAACGCTTCATAGACTTCGTCCCGATTGACTTGATGCGCTTGCCCTATGTGAGCTTCTCGGCCGGGCGGAACAAGAATCCGGTCAATATCCATGGGATCGGCCCTTCACATGGTGATGGTATATTTTTATTGTACATCATAATTCTATGCCTGATCTATTGCAAATCGTGTTCTATTCTAGGGTGTTCCCCACTGTTCTATTGCCATCACAAATATTGGATCACAGAAGTGAGGGGCACCCGGTTTGCTCATAGAGAAGGCGAACGGCCACGTAATGTAGACACGCGATATTTTGTACTTCAGTCAGTACGCCAAAATCAGGAATAACCGGGGCAGTGCTTAGCCATTTGGGGGACATTCCCCCCATCAGTCTTCGCTACGACACTCTGCATGGCCCAACTCGGCTTACACAACGGGTGACTGCCCTAAGGACGCGTGACGATCGCTCGAAAAAACTGACCCTGCGTTGTCTTAAACACCATCACTCGCGAAGGGGGTGGCCCTTTTAAGGCGAAGAGGACAAAAGACTGGCCCAAAGACCCATGGGAGAGAACCGGGCCGAGTTTCTGGCCTACCTGATTGGCACCCACGGTCCCGACTAGCTGGTACAATCGGTTGTTCCAGCCCAGTACCACACCCGGTTTGAGTCCCGAACCTTGGAATTCTGCCGCCGACACCTTGGCCGGCGTTTGAGATGCAGACGTATTCGTGCCACAAGCTGTCACGCCCACCATGATTGTCATCAAGATTGTCCCGAGACCCCACACCATGAGAGCGCTCTTCCGATGTGCTGGCTGCTGCATTGCATTCCCTCCGTAATCGTCATAACGCGAGTCGGACTGCCATGGTTTCAGGATCTTTTGTCCTCAGGGAGGATACTTGCGACGATCCTCAGGATAAAAATACAGCCCCTGTAACAACGGAAGCCCAACCGCGAAGAGTGAGAGTTTTCACCATTAGCACCTCCCTGGAGGGCATTTATGTATTCCGTGATCCTGTCGTTACCATTCTTACACGCATGTCTCCCAGTCCCCTGGTGTGGTTCAGCGTCATTGTGGGTCACCCGGTGCTCCTTGTCTGGGCTTTCGTATCTATAACGAATGAGACCGGGAAAAGGTTTGCAATATCATAATTTGTTCTACCCGTATCCATTCACTGCCGTCGTGTGATAAAGTCTCATAACAGATCATCGTATTACAACTAATGTATCCGGTAAAAAAATGGGCGTACAAATCTTAGACCATCCCCCAGACGCCGATCCTGCCGCCTTGTCAACCGTTCCTGATGGCGTTTCCCCTTCTTCACCGGGCTCAGGTGTCATGTGATGTTCACGGCGTATTCCCCCGCCTGTACCGCTCTGCGGGTTTCCCACCGTGCTATTCCAGGGGAGGATCGGGGGGACTGAGCCATTCCGGATCGCGCTCCCACAGCGCCAACGGCCCGTCAAACAGCCAATCACGGTAGGGGATCCCTGTTGGGTCGACGGGGCTATTACGCATCCAGTTCGTGACGGGAACCGCGTTGTGGAGGGTCGTTTGCCAGGCCGAAGACATCTCTTGCCATTGGCCCGGGCCGATTTGGCTGAGGACAGCGGTGATGGCGCGATCCAGCGGGAAGGAGACGGGAACCACTGCTGCGGCACTCCAAGAGGATTCGGCACCACAGCCACAGGGACACGCCACCGTTCCGCCCGTCGACCGGAATTGCCAGATTGCGTCATCGTCTGGCGGCGGCTTGGGGGTGTGCAGTCCGCAATAGGCCGAGAAGGGGGTGGGATGTCCCACGGCATGCCACCGATACACAGGACGCTGACACGGACGCCGGGATCGGGTGACGCCAATACAGGGCAAGTAATCTTGACGGTGGGCAAAGGCGGTCAACCACGGATCCGGCCAAAGGGGATCGGGGATGATAACCAGTTGCATGGCGGGTTTAGCAATCCAGAGGCGTGCCGAGGCGCTCATAGGCGGTGACCGGGGTGGTTCATGACTCGACGCCCTCCGTTATGGCGGGAAATCATGTCGGGTAAAGATGACGGGAACGGAGCTAACACCATGCGGTAGGCCTCCTTTCGTTGAGTCTGTCACGAGTGTATCATAGATTGCGCCAGGCCATGAAGGCAAAGGAGTTCTGGTTCGGGAGAGCCATGGCCACGGGTTTGAATAACTTGGCTGACCCGCAGGTCTCGAGATTTTTCCGACGTGAAAAAGTTGCCATCGCGTGCTTAACGATACCGCCTATATCCTGGGCATGGGTCGATTTTGACTGTCCCCACTGGGGTCATTGTCATCATCGGATCGCGTTGGGAAGGGTTCAAGCATTCGGAATTTGGGGGGCCACTACCCTATTACGACCAATGCGTACTGGCTGCCGCCTACAATGACTCACAAGTTGCTCGATTATCACATTAGCTCTTGTCAAATCACCTTAGAGGGAACGATTGTTACCCATAATCAGCATCGAATGTTAAGAGGAGGGCAATCAACTTGGGACAGGATACAGGACAATTTAGTTTCTTTGAAATCATTGTCCGAAAACTTTTCGTGTTGCATTCGCGTCAATTTTGATGAAATCACTCGTGCGAAAATTCCTAATTTAATCGATCTTTTACCACGGAAATTTGCTACCGATCCGCCATTTTATGTGGCATTTGTGCCAGTGGGAACCTGGGGTGGTTCTCATGATCGCGAATTGCCCGTAATCGATCCACATCAAGGAGAACAGGTGTCTTAGGACTATTGCGATATGGTGCTTGATCAGGGGATAAAAACTTGCTTGGTAGATTCAGTTTATCCTAACGGATGTTTTAGCTGCCGAACCCACATCGTTTGTGATTGGCTCAGACGGGACTCTGTATAACTCAGACTCCGCATGTGGGGCGACCAAAAAGTAGCGATTTACCATGGGCCTAACTGATCCCCAGTTTCTGGTACTGACGAGGGTTCAGCGGTGGTAAGGCCAGAGTTTTTTGCGTTCACCAGCGGCCACGCAGAAGAGTACTCGCCCCGGGACGGGGGAGGGCAAACCCATTCCAATCCAGACCATACCCGAGATGCGCCGGAGAATCAAAAAATCGCATCCGTATGGCGACCAATCAGCATGCCACCTTAACGTTACAACAAACTTTGCCCTTTGTTTGGGATTATCTGCTTGTCAGTGGTCCGGTTGGCCAACCAGACAGTGATGGCTTTTGTACACTCGATTTTAATCGGCGCCAGAATGTGCCAGAGGAAGCGTGGGCGTCTATGTTGGGCCTCGCAAACCTCGTAGACCAAGCTACTCATCTCAACAAATTTTGGGATATCCTCGCGAATAAGTGAGATGGGGCAGGAAGGAAAGGGTAGCAGTGTAGTCTTTCCTAAGATGATATTGAGAAAGAGCTGATTCTGGTGGACGCAACACTGTCTGAATCCGCCGGCGGAATGGGGATCATGTACCGAGCCTCGTGCCGCGGATTGCACAAGATGCCCCAAGGGCGGGAGCATAACCGGCCCGAATCAAAATTGTCGAGTACACATCCCGTTGAGGCTTCTGTCACACAGATGGCCTTATGGCTATGAATTGGCGATCATTCAGGCTCCACTCTCCGTGATTGATTACGTCATTGTCCATGAGTTAATCCATGGCCGTGATTTGCGTCATCGCCCAATGTTTTGGGATGCGGTACGGGTGATTCTCCCGGACTTTGCGGTGCGGAAGCAGTGGCCCCGGGATCATGGGGCGGAGTTGGGGGGAACGACAGACAATCGCCAAGACACCTACCGCTTTTGGCCTCCCCAACTGAATATGACCTTTCGCAGCCGTCTCGAATATCTGGAAGTCCACCGCGCCCTCCACGAGACCGGGCAGACACCCCGCCAAATCCTGGTGCAATGGGCCCGGCAGGTTACCCTCCGTTTCGAATCGGACTCCACCCCAAAACAGCCCAACCCTGAAGAGTCTTCTCCCGATTTCCCAGAGGACTCACCCGGATCCATAACCGACAATGCGAAAGATCTTGTTACACAATCTACAGGCCAGGGAGGGAACAGTCTCACACTTTAGGGGCTAAAAAACTGTCTTGACAGCGGGGTCCACTTTAGAGTATCAGATTGGACTCTCTGGACAAGGAATCCTGATAACATTCGTTCCCGTATGGAACCGACCTAGTGTCCGTTGTCTAAAACGGGAAGTTGACTATAATCATAGGTTTGCATCAATTGTAGTGCCTTGCTTAACGGCTGATCCACCGACACGGTTGAGATGCTTTTTGAACAGACATCCCCGATAGTTGTGATGTGCATCATCTGATATTCCTCCCTAATCCTCAGAATAGAGTTGTCGAAGCATGTATCAAGCCGTCAGGCACGGATGTTCATGCCTCTAAAGATCAACGCCTTACTGTAACATACTTAATAAGATAACTCATATCCTAGGGACTACCATTATTGGTTAAATGTGTCTCAGGAATAGTATAATGCTCTACGCCCCCTCTGTTGGCGTCGGTCTGTAGGTGAGGTCGTGACCATTTTACCGGGACAGGTCAGTCGTGAGCCGAGACAAACGCGGGGACTGCTCTCGCCATGGTTGATCCCCATTCCCGAGATTGCCCGTTTTTCTCGCCGGATTACGCCCCATAGGGATGCGGCACGGTTGCGACACACGCGGCGAGCAACCGGTCGGCAATGCGGGTGCCAAAAAAGCGGCGGTTAAACCGGTACATAAATTCTTCGAGATAGAGTTGGATCCCGACTCAGGGTGACTCGGTGATCGGCTTGATGCGCTTGCGCTCCGGCCGCATAAATGTCCGGTCCATCACTGCGCCAGACCCCGTACAGGTCGACCCGGCGTGGCAAGACCTCTAAGACGGGTTCCTTCTGTAACGATTCAACGGCTTCCAAAAAGACATACTGCGGATGTCCGTGGTCGGTCAAACTGACCCCCACCACCACCGGGTCTTGGTCCGTTCCGCGGCCCCGCTTGCCGGGGCCATGACTGACACCCCCAAAATAGGCGTCATCGAGCTCGACCAACCCGCCCAGTTGATAGCGGCCATTGCGATCGCCCATGGCGCACTGAATCTTGTGGTGCATCAACCAGGCAGTCGGATAGGACACCCCCAGTTCGCGGGCTAACTCCACAGCGGAGACCCCGCCTTTGTCCACGGCCACGCGGTAAATGGCCAGAAACCAGACCGGAAGAGCCACTTTGGTCCGATGAAACAGCGTGCCGGCCGTCAGGGACACTTGGTGGTGGCACTGGGTGCATTCATAGAGGACATCGGTGCGATCCGATCGCTGGATCTTCCAATACTCGCGTCCCCCACAATCCGGCTGCGGGCAGACAAATCCTTGCGGCCATCGCTGATTCAACAAATACTGACGACAGGCCTCGTCCGTCCCAAATTTCTGCGTCCAGCTGAGAAGGTTCATGGGCCATCCCTTCCATTTTTCCTCCACTTAGAGGGATCGACCTGACCTATCTTATTAAGTATGTACTGTAATCGCACCCTCGCCAACTCCATCTGCTGCCCGGTCAACCTATCCAACAGCCCTGGTTCTTTGACCCCAGTAACTCGCGACTGTCTGCGAATAAACTTCTGCATTTCCCTTGCACATCCTCCTTGACACTCCCATGTTGGCCGACTCCCACAAGGGGGGATTCGAGGGCTTGGAGCGTCAAAGCCATGCGTATTGGTATCTCCTTCCATTCAACCAAACATTGGATGATATTTGAAATGATACCGGAGTAAGGAGAATTTGGGGAGAGGCTTTCTAAGCTGCAGAAACACTTGTCAACCGCAGCCCCAGGGAGTACAACAAAAATGACCACCTAACGATCCTCATTTTGCTGTTCACAACTTTCCGGACTCGGTGTTCACGACTTTACCGACCTGTTTAACAGCGACCGAAATACACAGAGGGCCAATATCTTTATACGAGGGAGAAGGAAAAAATGAGTATATTGCGGCGGGGGGCACGGACTGCCCAAACGGCTCATACGGCACGGTCGGCCTGGGGGCTTGCATTGATGGTCGTTATTACAGCTGCATGCGGTGCAGCAACGAAGACCGGTGAAGGAGGGTTATCGGCGCATCATCAAACGTCCAGGACGAGTGGACATTCACGCGCTCCCCGGGGGAAGGTTTCGATTTCCGGCGCTCTGCCCAGCGGCCTGTGGGTAAGCAACATTCATGCTTTTCCAATACCGTTACGCTGTTCCCGTCGGCTCCGGCTTCTTTACCGGCCGTGATGCTGACCAACGGCATCAGCCATCCCGATGCGCTGGCTTTTGACGGACCCAATGAACTCTGGGTGGGCAACGGCAGCCCGGCCCATCCTGGCATTGCGGAGTACATCTCGCATCCGGGAGGCAAGCCCGCACTGATTAACGAATATACCCTCTCGGGGTTCCCTCCCGAGGGTTTAGCTTTTGACTCGCACGGAAACCTCTGGGCGGCGGGGGGTGTTGGCGTGGTGGAATTCTCGGCGGCTTCATTGGGTTCCTACCCCCGAGAGATCTGCACCATCACCAGTCCGTCATGGCTCGACGGTCCCGATGGCCTGGCCTTCGATTCCCATGGCAACCTGTGGGTGTCCAATTATAACAACCGTGTCCTCTTGGAGTTCCCGGCCCGGAGCTTGTCTACATCGCACCCGCAACCGAGACGGCACATCCAGCAGCCTGCGGGCGCCACTCCCTATGCTATCACCTTTGATGCCCACGGCAACCTATGGGTTGCTGACCAGAACGACAAGGTGTACGAGTACGCGGCTGGTACTCTGGGGACGACCAATACTCCGGCAGCCGTGATCAATATGTCGCCATTTATCACGGGGGGTACTCTCGGTGTGGCCTTTGACCCTCACGGGAACCTGTGGGTGAGCACCACCGGGGGTACCCTCCGTCCTGAGGGCATGGTCTATGAGTATGCTGCCAACACCCTGGGGACGACCAACACCCCCCGTGCTCACTGGGTGGCCAGGGGTGGCCAGCACGAGTGCCAATCCGGGAACCTGGGCCATTGCCTTTTCGCCGCCGCGATAAGGTACCGTTGTGAGACGGGGTCGCGAGTACCTGAGGAGCCGTGTCGAAACAACGCGTGTGTCACCACCTAACGGCAGTGCGTCTCAGCATTGGGGTGGGCTTGGCCGTGGGGACTTGTTGCGACCCCACTTGTCTGTCAACGGCTGTCCCGGGGAGTACAACACAAGTGGCAGGGTGCGGTAGACGTGGAAGCCGCAACCGACAAGAGAAGGAGACCCCAGGGCCACGGATCGAGACGAGACGCATAATGCTCGCATTACTGTCTGGAACAGACTGTTTAAATCCATCGGGCTTAACCCGTATTTAGGGATCAATCTGATTCGGTTGGGGCCCCGAATCTCCTCCCACTCGCCAAACAATTCGGCGAGCACGCAGAATCCGCTTGCTCCCCCGGAACCGGAAAATTTTCTTTGGGGCAGGCCCCATTGGGAGGGGGCTAGCTTATCCCCCGTTGTGATTGTCCGAATCGAATGCATTGTCGAGATGAGAGAAATTCCGGGATGCCAAGGAAAATCGGGATCCGCTGTCGAAGAGATTGACTGTACGACATTCTCATCACGAGGAGGTTCTCGATGGTTCAATGCGAGTCGATCACCAGTTTTTTTCAACGCACGGACCGCGACGGCGGGACGGCTCTTTTTTCCTCTATGGCTATCCCGTTCCGCCGATATTCCGCGCCGTTTGACGCTATATCCCACTAATTGGTCATGACCTCTGCCAACTCGTGCCAGGATTTCCCGATATTCAGGATGGGAGGCGACCCACCTATTCACCCAACCTCAATCTGATTGAACGCCTGTGGAATTTGGTCAAAGCGGAGTGCCTCCACGGCCGGTATTATCCGACATTTACCCCATTTAAACAGGCTATTATCGACTGTCTCGCAGACACGAGTCCCACACACAAGCAGAAGTTGGCCAGCTTATTATCCCTGAAATTTCAGTTGTTTGATCAGGCTAGCTAAAACGTTAATTTTGATTAGCGGGGAGTAGAAATACCGGTTCACGCGGGCGATAGCCTGCATCCGGGTATGACCTCTCATCGGTTTATCAATATACATGGTGTGTAGACTCGGCACATCAAACCCGGTTAACCACATGTCCCGGACAATCACGATTTGCAGCGGATCCTGTGCGTCTTTCATACGTTTCGCCAGCTCTTCTCGGTGCCGTTTTGTTCCGATATACGGCTGCCAGTCTGGGGGATCACTCGAATTCCCGGTCATCACAATTTTAATTTTTCCTTCTTTGTCATCCTCCCGGTGCCACTCGGGACGTTGGGCAACAATAGCGCGATAGAGGTCAATAGCAATCCGGCGAGACATCGCCACAATCATGGCCTTTCCGAACAGTGCTTGCTGACGCTGTTCGAAATGTTCCACGATATCCTGTGCCACCTTCTGGCCACGCTTGTCCGATCCGGCTAAGGCTTCTAACCGAGCCCATTTGGATTTCAGATGCTCGCATTGGGTGTACTCTTGGCATTCCGTGATGTCCTCATATTCACTTGAGTTTCGGTGCGCCAAGCTAAGCTGACCGTCTCGAGCCGGTGCAATTCCGGCCTCCGCAAGGACTAGCCCTCCACGGAGAATCGAGTTTTGGGTCCGAGGCCGTGAGGTCTCGGGCTAAGCG
>JAKACM010000070.1 GCA_021821465.1 Bacillota bacterium | reverse complement strand
CGTCTCCTCAACGAGCTCGTAGCATCAGAGTGAACCCGATCTCGGTCGAAGGTCTCCTGGATCATAGCACAACTCCCTTTTTCATGGGTCTGAGTGTCCCGCGCTGCGGGACATGGGCGTCTCCTCATAATCTCCTCATAATCTTTCACGTCGGACTTTAAGTCGTAAAAGGTGTAGGGTGCAGAATAGTGCCACTGTGCAATCTGCCGAGCATCGGAATTACGCATGGGTCGTATCGCATAAAGCAAAGGGACACACCTCATTGCAAGTTGTTGCTTACGCCGATCTCATCCGGTGCTAAGCGAGATGGGAGGGGAAAAGCAGCACACTTTTTGAAATGGATCTCTACAACACTTGCTGTTACCCGAAAATCTAGGATCACCCAAAACAGTTATCGAGTGGTCCTAATTTCAATCATTGCGGAATCCTGCAAGAGATCTACACTAAATTCGCAGAATTGGCCGGACATCCGTCGGCTCAATTCTTGATGTTTTTTGGCTTGATGCATGATAACCCCGTCAGGTTCATCTGAAAACGGACCAACGCGAAATGAAACCGGAGGCAATGACAGCAGTGGTTGTTGAGTAGGTCGATGTCGCAGAGTCCAAGCCACTTGCAAACGACTGTCCAGATCCTCAACCGTCATGACGATCTCCCAATATTCCCCGTTTTCGTATGAAATGGAGTGCCCATCATCCGCATAGAGAGTAAATGTGCCCATCCCCCGGATCACCAACATGGTTTCGGGCCAAGGACTCGTGCGCCATTCACTAGTTGATGAGACCACGGGAGTTAGAGGAATAATGGCCCCTGCTCTTAGAAATAAGGGCAAGCGTTCTAATGGGGCTCTCACCAAGGCCCTTTCGTGGCCCCTATGCCATGTATGCTCCCAAAGATTCCACCACAGTCCCTTGGGAAAATAAACTGAGCGCACACTCTTCCCTTCTTGGACCACGGGGGCCACCAGTAACGTGTCCCCCAACAAAAATTCATCCTCACACTGCGCTCCCAAAGATTCCGCGTCCTGCCACCATAACGGTCGCATGAAGGGAATGCCGGTATTGTGTGATTCACGGGCTAATGCGTACCAAAAAGCTAACAAACGGTAGCGATAGCGAATGTAATCCCTTGCGATCGTCAGGACTTTCGGTCCATAAGCCCAGGGTTCGTTGGGAGGTGTTTCGCGATCGGTATGAGCTCGAGCAAACGGCAAAAAGCTTCCGAGTTGTATCCACCGGGCATATAACTCGGGAGAACATTCCCCCAAAAATCCGCCAATGTCTGTGCCGACCAGAGGAACTCCGGACAGCCCCAAATTCAGACACATAGGAATCGCCATCGCCAAATGGTCCCATGTACTGGAATTGTCTCCCGTCCAGACGGCCGCATAACGCTGGATGCCGCCAAATCCCGATCGGGTCAAAATAAAAGGGCGAGGCTGGATCAAAGACATCCCTTGATACGTTGCAGCAGCTTCCAATAAGGCATATAGGTTGTGGACGTCCCGATGAGGCCAATACCGACCGTCGTCTCCCCAATGGAGAATGCCGTTTTCTTCTGCCGCATCGCTCTGTCTATTGTCGGGGTCTGTTCCCCACCACGCCGGTTCATTCATGTCATTCCAAATACCTGCAATACCGTGGCGCAGCAAGCTCTGATTCCACTCTCCCCACCAAGTGCGCACATCTTGTCGCACAAAATCCGGAAACGCGCACAATCCCGGCCAGACACGACTGTGGAATTCGTTACCGTTGGCATAACGGATAAAATGACCCCGTACATGCCCCTCTCGGTAAACTTGGTAGGCATCGTCGACTTTGACACCGGGGTCCACAATCGATACTAAAACGACTCCCTGTGCATGGGCCGTTTGAGACAATAGGGAAGGATTTGCATAGGTTTCCGGATGGAAGGTAAAGACCCGGTAACCATCTAAATGGTCAATATCGAGATGAATAGCATCTAAAGGGATGTTATGATCCCGAAACCTCTGACAAGTGGCCAGCACATCTTCGGCTTGCATATAACTATACCGGCTTTGGTGAAATCCTAAAGCCCAAAGAGCTGGCAAGGGCATGCGTCCGGTAAGCTTAGTATATTGAGTTATCACCTCAGCCGGGCTAGAGCCTCCCATCAACTCTAAGAC
This sequence comes from Bacillota bacterium, assembly GCA_021821465.1. Lineage (GTDB taxonomy): Bacteria > Bacillota > Sulfobacillia > Sulfobacillales > Sulfobacillaceae > Sulfobacillus. The sequence continues at coordinate 24,155 of JAKACM010000070.1, read as the reverse complement.
CAAAGGTCCCGAATCTCCTCCGATCCATAAGCCGTCCTCTTGAGTTGCATCAAAATAGGTACGCGTGGCCGTGGCGGCGAAGATCCCCCTCCACCCCTTTTCCGACCCAATCAGCGTGAAGGGGATCGCTTGATACAAAGGATCCGTCTTGGGGGTGTGGGGTGTCACATCCGTACTCCATTGCACCCACATCTTCCCACGTTTATTTAATTCCCCCACTTTTTCTCCCAAGCCGAATAACTGCTCCGATGAATCCAAGGACATGCGACATTGAACACTCAAAGCAGCATTTCCCCATTGCGACAGAGTGAAGGTACTAGTGCCCACCCTCACTTGAACCCTGTCCCCCAAAAACACTACCGAAGCGTTCGCGCCGGTAATCTGCCAACCCTTTTCGTCAGGGATCAGATTGAGAGGAGCCCAAGGCTCTGTCTCCCACCCCAATTGCTGTACGATCTGGGGAAAAATATTCGGTCCTTCCCCAATTTGTACTTGCATGGCCCCGGAAGCCCGCGCACGAAAATATACACACTGATGAGTATTTCGCCTATTTCTCCACCGTACTGTGTACTCGTCTATCTGTTCAACATTTTGGTTCAAACCCGTCCACACGTTGATGGATCGATCATGTAGCGTTTTCAAAGGACGCATATCTCACCTCAGGTGTCAGAATTTAACGACGACTATTTGTCCTTCCCGCATTAAGCATCCCAAATCATGTCCGCACTGTCTTTCTCACCTTATCATAGCCAACACTGTCGGAAATTTTAGGAAAAGGTGAGCATGATATGCGGCTGCTCTTTCCCAATGTTCCACGGTTCACCGTTCAGATCACAACACGGTACATTGTATCGACACACCAAAGGGTTTTCAAGGATGCATTTTCTGTTGTGATGGTCTAACCTTTTTTTTGCATCAAAGGCTTGTATCGTATTTTGGACACTTTAACCATAGGAAGCTGACCAAATTTTGAGAGCTGGCAGCTACCTCTCAAATCAACCATGAATGAATCCGGTACCCACCATAAGCTATAATAACTACGGTACACAACGTCAATTGGGGGGAATGAATGGATGAGCGTGGTAGCAATCGTGGGGGCCAACTGGGGAGATGAAGGAAAAGGGAAAATTACGGACTACTTGGCTAAAGACGCACAATTCGTGGTTCGTTTTCAGGGTGGCAACAATGCCGGCCATACCATTATTAACCAATTTGGCAAATTTGCTCTTCACCTTCTTCCATCAGGTGTGTTTTATCCAAATGTCACTAATGTCATTGGGCCCGGTGTCGCCGTTAATATTCGGGCACTATTGCAAGAGTTGGACAATCTCAAACGAAACAAAGTACCCGAGCCGCACCTACGCATCTCCCACCGTGCTCAGGTATTACTTCCCATACACGCGCTGATGGACCAGGCCGAGGAAGAACTATTGGGACAAAACCAGTTCGGTTCGACACGTTCCGGAATTGCTCCTTTCTACTCAGACAAGGCGTTGAAAGTCGGAATCCAGATTGCCGATGTGTTTGCGCCAAACAGATTGCGTGAACGTGTGACACGACTCATTGAGACAAAGGAAGTGCTTTTGAAACATCGCTACGGCATATCGGATGTTATGTCCGTCGATGAGATCATGGAGTTATTGCGCGGGGACGTTCAAGGCATTGCAAGCTATGTGTGTGATACTTCACAACTACTTCACGATGCCCTTAAGAACAGAAAAAATATCTTGCTTGAAGGACAATTGGGAGCACTGAGAGACCCGGACCAAGGAATTTTCCCGTTTGTGACCTCATCGTCGCCTCTTGCCGGGTTCGCCAGTGTTGGCGCAGGAATTCCTCCCCACGCCATTACCCGAATTGTCGCCGTCACCAAGGCTTATTCCACTTGTGTCGGTGCCGGACCTTTTGTAACAGAATTGATGGGTACCCAGGGAGAATGGTTGCGAAAGCACGGAGCAGACATCGGTGAATACGGCGCCACTACGGGACGCCCCAGGCGCGTAGGCTGGTTTGATGCCGTGGCCACCCGATACGGATGCCGCATTCAAGGTGCCACCGAAGTCGCCCTGACCAATTTAGATGTGCTAAGCTCCTTACAGGATATTCCGGTGGCCACCGGCTACAAAATACATGGCAAAGTACTCGATACCTTCCCTACCACTGCAGATCTCTTCGAGGCCGAACCGATTTTTGAAATTATGCCAGGATGGCAATCCGATATCTCGCAAATTTCGGGCTATGACAAACTGCCGTCCGCTGCAAAAAACTATATTGAACGCCTTGAAGAGTTGGTCGAGACACCGATATCATGGATATCTTATGGCCCCCGTCGAGATCAAATCATGAAGAAGTGATGGCAAGCGTCAAGCCTGAAATCAATCAAAAACGATTTCCTCGCGGAGATATAAAGGCCTCAGGCAACGGGCAAAGAGGCTGAACCGTCTATAGATATTTCGGAGACATCACAAAATTGATCCCGCCGCCTTTTACGAAGAATAAAAGATAGGGACCATACCATAATGTTGAATCTGTCTGCAGTCTGATACGCAGTCTTTGAATCGGCGTCTTTTGCCGCGGTTAACGGTTCACAATGTGTGCCCACCATGTACTCGACTCTCCTCTATCCTTTCGGACGACCCGTTCCATTCATCCCGGGGTCTCTGCATAAAGCTGACTGAAAGATGACCCCTATTTCAGTATGAACTATGGCGCGTGGTGCATTTGCGGCCTCCGTGGAGTCTCTCTCATATACCCGTCGTCCCTATGGCATTCTTTCTCCTTTCCGTCATGCCAATCCCTTAGTGTGAGAATCGCTCCGAGTCCTGTGTTCGCTCATCATTCGACATGGACATTACAGAACTTGTCGCCGAATGATTTCCACTTCATCGGGGGTCAGTGCCGTGATCAGGGCGACTTTTTGAGATGGCATGCCGTCTGCCAACAGTTTTTTCGCCACCTCCACGGCTTTGGCATAGCTACCTTCCTTCTTTCCTTCTTCACGGCCTTCTTCACGACCTTCTTCCAGAATTTCTTTCGCTAACCGGCTCATCTGCATTAGCTCCTTTCTTAGGCGAATATGTTCGGCGTCAGTGAGGATGCGTTCCGTCAAACCGAGAATGCCCGCCACAACAAAATTGCGCTCCTGCTCATCGGGAACCTGATGGAGTAAATCCAGCATGGCGTCTAGTGCCTCGGGACGCGAACGTCGCGTAAGCTTCATAGTGAGTGCCAAAGACAGCCGCCAACGATCCGCAGGGGTCCAGATATTGACACCTAAGTGCCCAGCGACCGTATCCAGGGCGGCATCCCCATCTAACGCCCCTAAATACACGTTCTCCACGTGATAGTGTGCCGTCCCAATGTTCAGCACGTCGGTGGCGTCCATCACATTCCCATGATACAGAACCACTGTCCGAATGCGGGCGTGATATTGATAAGCCAAGCGCGCATCATATAAAAGAAAGCGATGCAAGGTCAATTCGCGCGTTGTTTGGAATTCCATGTGAAAGAGTGCGCCATCTTTCATCCGCCATAACATATCCACCTGCTGCTTCCACGTGTCCAGTTCGGTCGGAAGCGGTTCCACGACGTGAGCTTCTGCGATCCCCAGGACCTCCAGGAGGGCATCTTCCGATAAAGCACCGGTTAAAGCTTTGATAAGAATGTCCTTTTCATCTCTGGGCATTTGACACCTCTTCCCCTGTATTATAAATCGCACCACGTCATCCGCCAAGAATTCCAAAAGTTGTCCGTGCTCGCCGAAATGCCTACTGCGATTCGCCAAAATCCTCGAACGAATTCTCCCTCCACACTCTGCCGGACCTTGGGCCCGGATCCTTAACTCAATCATTAAGCCCGACGCTATGCGTGAGAGAACTGAATAGGAGAAGCCGTGAGGCATGATGGAAAGGTTCTCCTTTGCTTTATTGAGAAATGGTTTCGCCAGCCCATTCTCAAACCTGCAAAGGGTCGCAAAGTATCGCTCAGTTGTTCAGCGTTCATCTGATAAATTTTTGAGACTTCTTACCTTCCGGTCCCAAGGAGATAAATCCAAGATCTCCTGGTTCACTCGTTCATGAGACACATCCCAACTGGTCTTCTATAGTTAGAGCCTCACGCAAAACTATCGGCCCCCCAGGCCGGCCAATCGCATGGACGGTGCGTAAACGGGATAAAGAAAGACCCACTTCAAAATCCGCAAACAACAGCACCCCGTCGACGCGGCACCATCTCATCCACCGAGCCTGATCTGACCACGTAACGGGAAACCAGTCGAGATGCGATAACATTCCCCATCGGTGCCAACGGCTGTGTGCCAAACCCCATCCGACCGCTCCCAACGGCAAGCGCCAATCCTTGGGATTCGTGGATGCCCATGATATGGACGGCAAAGCCCGTGACCCCGCATGACTTTTCCGGTATCTGTTCATAGTCCACCAACCTCCCATTGTGTCCCTCCGAGAGTACCGGGACCTCAGCCAGTGCCTGAAATGAATTCTCAACCGAAAATACCGGAACGTGCATTCACTGCGAAGAAGTTTTCTGGGAAGTGCAACCCAAACATGGCCTGCTTGCTTGCAGAGACAACAGCGAAAACACGTCTCTTAAAACTGAACATTTCTTTCCAATTTCATTGTATAAAGGACCCGTAAAGTCGTCCATAGAAAAGAACGCTTTGTGCTCCTCCCTTTTTCCTGAATTGCTCCGGCGGTTGCGCCCGTTGAGACTTTCCAGTCTTTCGGTGGCTGTTAAACCCCATGGGGCTCCCATTCCCGTCATGATTATGCGCCCGCATTCTCCAAAATGTTGGAAAATTTTTCACCACCTTCCGTATTTGGAGAATTTGCATTCTTCCAACCAGTAAAACTGGCCTCGCACTGTGTTCAAAGTGCGAGGCCACTTTTCCACACCCTTTCTCAAAACTACCATGACCGCAATTCATCCACACTAATCCGGTAACGTCCCCAGCCTCGAGGCCCTTTTCCGTAAGATGGTTTGCCGACAGTGCCGAGGTCGGTCAGAACGGCCATGGCACCCGTGAAGCTTTGATGGTAAGTCCAAGGGTTCATCGTCACAATGCTCCGAACTCCTGCCCGTAAAGCCGCCTTTAATCCAATGGCCGAGTCTTCGATCGCTACAGCTTCGTCCGCTTTGACACCGAGCCGATCCAAACAGTCGAGATACACCGACGGGTCCGGTTTCTTTTTGGATACCTCGTCTCCCGCCACAATCACTCCCAATAAATCGTTCCACTTCGGGCCAAAATGTCTCAAAAGTAACGCTTCCACATTGTCATAATGCGTGGTGGTAGCGATACCGACAGCAATTTCTTCCTTCTGACACTGTATAATGAGGGAGCGTACTCCGGGTCGAAGAGGTAAGACTCCGTCCCGAACCCGTCCCTTGAACAAGTTGGTTTTGATCCGATAAATCTCCTCTATATCGTTTGAAGATAATCGCGGATACTCTGGATGCCGCGTCAAGAAATAACCCAGTCGCTCTTTTCCACCCGAGATTTTCAATAACGCTCCATACTCCTGTGACGTCCAGCGAAAAGGCAGATCCCATAACCGAAAGGCTTGGTTAAATGCCCATAAGTGCCCCTGCTTTTCGGTATCGGCCAAAGTTCCGTCCACATCAAAGATAACGCCCTTTAGAATCATGAGCTTTCAGTCAATCCCTGAAATGCGGCCATCATCATCCACTTTGACACGAAAGGATGCCGGCTCTTTTGGCAATCCGGGCATACGAATCATATCTCCGGCTAAAGGCACGATATAGCCTGCGCCGCGGGCAATCTCGATATCGCGGACAGTAAGACGGAATCCTTCCGGTCTTCCCAATAATTTGGGATTGTCGCTGAGGGAATATTGTGTCTTGGCGATGCAGACCTGGAGCGTGTCTTCACCCCATGAATGAAGACGTTTCAGAGTGGTTAACGCTTGAGAGGAGTAATCCACCCCATCGGCTCCATAGATTTGAGTCGCTATCTTGTTGATTTTTTCTTCCAACGGTTCACGGGTAGCGTACAGGGGTGCAAAATGGCTCCGGGTGTCGGCCAACTGCTGCATAACCAAATGACCCAATATTTCTCCGCCCCGTCCCCCTTGGGTATAAACATCCGCGAGTGCCGCTGGCGTACCTTGATTTGCCATTTCCCTCAATACCCAATCGGTTTCTTCTTTGGTGTCCGTCGAAAATTTGTTAATAGCCACAACAATCGGCAATCCAAATCGCCGGAGGTTTTCCAGGTGCTTGTTTAAATTAGTCAATCCGGCGCGCAAGCTATTCCAATCGGAGCGGTTCAAATCTTTCAAGTGTTGTCCCCCGTGGTAGCGCAATGCTTTCAAGGTGACCACCACGACAGCCAGATCCGGATTGAGCTCGGCGGTGGGGGCTTTGATATCCAAGAACTTTTCCGCGCCGAGATCCGCGCCGAATCCCGCTTCGGTAATCACCACATCGGACATTCTCAACCCTGCCTCCGTGGCTATAATACTGTTACATCCATGGGCAATGTTCGCAAATGGTCCTCCATGCATAATCACCGGTGTATGTTCTTGGGTTTGAACTAGGTTGGGCAATATGGCCTCATTCAAAATCGCGGTTAAAGCCTCTTCCGCACCGATATCCGACACACTAACCATTTCGTTTCCCATAGCGGCCACGACCATTCGTCCCAGTCGACGCTTGAGATCCGGCAAATCGTGTGCCAATGTCAGCACAGCCATGACTTCGGATGCGGCGGTAATATCAAATCCGCTCTCGCGAATTGTCCCTTGCCCCGATCCCCCGAGGCCAATTATGACATGGCGCAAAGCCCGGTCGTTTACATCCAGCACTCTTTTCCAAAGAACGTGCTTAGGATTAACCTGCAAGCGGCTGCCGTGAAACAATTCGTTGTCGATAATGGCAGCCAATAAGTTGTGGGCAGCGGTAATCGCGTGAAAATCACCCGTAAAATGCAGATTAATTTCCGTCGACGGCTCCACCCGGGAAGCTCCTCCTCCAGTCGCTCCCCCTTTCATACCGAATGTGGGACCCATGGAGGGTTCGCGCAAAACCGCCGTGGCTCTAACCCCGATTCTGGTGAGAGCCTGCGACAGCCCTACGGACATGGTCGTCTTCCCTTCGCCGGCGGGTGTGGGGTTAATCGATGTCACCAACACCAACTTTGCTCGTCGCGGCCTTTGATAGACCACGTCTAACGGAATTTTGCCCTTATACCTGCCATATTGAATAATATCTGCCGGAGTCAGGCCCAGTTGCTTGCCCACCTCCGTAATGGGTTCAAGCTCACGCATCGTCATTACGCATCCGTCTCCTATCAAGAATTTCACAACACGATCAACTATATCTCAATTGAGCATTGCTTGACGACTTGATCTGTCTCTGGCTCGTAGTCGACATAATATTTGTCTCTTTTTGACTCTTGGTTTTTCCCGAAAAATGACGTAAACTTTTATTACCAATAATCGGCAACTATAACTTGACATTGTAGACATGGAGGTGTATTATGCAAATTCTCTATTGGTCTGTGGCCCTGGCCGCTGTTATTAATGTGTTGGCCCATGAAAGCGCCCACGGCCTGGTGGCACGCCAATTGGGCGGCCGCTGGCTGGGCGTTAGATTTCGAGGGGGCCGGATATTGACCGTGGTGGACCTCACCGGCCTCAATATCAAGGCCCGCCGCCGAATTGCCGTCGCGGGGATCTTGGTTGATCTGATTATGGCGCTGCTATCTTGTCTGTTCTGGCTTCATTTCGGTGCACTATGGGCCGAAGGAGGGTTTTTGTGGACGGCGGCTAGCGTCTTGGTGAACGGATGTCCCCTAATTCCTCACTCCGATGGCTGGCAGGTTGTTGTCGGTGCACGTCGTGTTGTCCAGTCCAAAGCACAATGCCTTCTTCCGGCAGCAGCCGATGAAGGGGCTCTTCATGATTAAAGAAGCGTTGAACATTGTCCAGTGCAGCAGTGGCCATCTTTTTAAGAGCCTGTTCAGTCACACCGGACACGTGGGGAGAAAAGAGCACATGGGAGCGAGCCGATTCGGGCAAATGCAGTAACGGGCTGTTGGGATCTAAAGGTTCCGTTTCAAATACGTCCAGAGCGGCCCCACCGATTTGACTTTGTGCCAATGCCCTTGCCAAGGCTTCTTCGTCGACCACGGGACCTCTTCCAACGTTGATCACCATCGCCGTGGGCTTCAAGGCTGCTAACTGCGGGCCCGAGACTAAGTGATAGGTATCCTCGGTTAAGGGGACACTTAATACCAGGATGTCCGATGCACGCCAAATTTCATCGGCCGAAACATATTTCGCTCCATATTTTTTTTCTTGGGCCAGAGCTTGGTGACGTTGATGATAGAGAACCTTGACGTCAAACGGCACGAGAAACCGCGTCAAGGTTTGTCCAATGTGTCCAAATCCATACAACCCGAAAACAAGGCCGCTGAGATCCCGGATTTGACCGGCGAGATTATGGCGATTTTCAAAATGTCCTTGCTTGACCATGCCATGCGCGCGATTCATGTCACGAAGCAAGTACATCGCAGACATTATCACATGTTCCGCGACAGCCTGAGCATTGTGCCCGGGATTATGGGCCAGGGCAACCCCTTGCTGCTGCAAATCGTCAAGGTCCACGTTGTTGTATCCTGAACCTAGGGTCTGAACAAATTTAAGATTGTGCCATGCGTTCAATGTGTTGGCGTTTACCCCATTACCGGCCGCAATCATAGCGTCGGCGTGATCGTATACGGCTAGTCTTTGGGACGGGGCAATCTCATCCACAAAACGCACATCAAGCTTAGGGAAATAGCCGACCATTTGCTTGATCGCAGGGTGTAAAGCAAAAGATATTACCAAGGGCCGGTCTTGTTTGTGCGTCATGTTCGTGTCAATCTCCTCACTCGCTATTGTCATGGCACGTAAAATTGTAGCACCTTTTCCCTTGGTTCTTAGCACAAGATCTTCCTACAAAGATTTTCCCATTAATTGCTGCATGGCACCCGTCAACTTCGGTTCTTGATGCCCTTCGAAAGTCTCCTTAATAAGTTCCTTTAATTGCTTTTCGTTCAAGGTGCCGACATATTCCATATTACCCAATTCAATATCATGGTCAGTGTTGTTAGCATCGATCAGAACGCTATGCACTGAAAAATTGGGATATTGTCCGGTAAAACGAAACTCCTTAATTTTCACAAACAAAGACCTCCTTGAGTCACTTTTCTGTATTTAGCTTGTCTACCGATTTTGCTATTATGCAAAAGAGAAGAAATTTTTGCGGGTTTTGCCAAACTTGTAGCATCATCTCCCACGCCGCCAATCACGCTGTTCTCACAAGCCGTCAGGGACAAATGCCTCGAAATTGGCTATTACAAACCTAAATGGGCGAGTAAGAAGCTTTCTTGTTTGGCAAAAAGAGGAGTGTGAGGTATAAGAATCCTCATCTGGAATTTGGGCTCGGATATTAACCGCAACCGGGGCGCAGACTGGGAGGGAGTTTCGCTAAAGCCCGACAAGGCGGAGCGAGCGACTTTGGCTTGGGTTGAGACGAGGATGCGGGAGTCTTGACTGCCAATTGATTTCAGATGGAGGGGGGTAAACTCATTTGGAAGCCGATTGTGAGAGCATAGGAATGCGTATTCGATGTTACCGCAAACGGCGGGGCTGGTCCCAGCTTCACCTCGCCCGAAAAGTCTCTCTGTCTCAAAAGCAACTCTCCCGTGTGGAAGCATCGGAAGTGACAGAATTGTCCCGCACTCTGATCATTCAGATAGCTCATGCACTGAAAGAACCTCTTGTCAACGGAGAAATCAATGCCTGGCTCTATAGCTTAGGGTTTCGCTCCTATATTCAACCCCAATTGGATTTACCACCCAATTATCCCTGGCTGAAGCGTTTTTCGACACCGGCGTTTTTAATCGATGCAGGGTGGTTCATCAGGGACTGAAACCAGGAAATGGCGTGTCTCCTTCAGCTTCCACGGCAATCTCTCAACGGATTGGAAAACAATCTCATCGTGCAATTATTTGCCCCCGGGGCCCAATTAACCGGAAAGTGGCCCGATGAACTGCTAAGACATATGTTGCATCGGCTCATGATTCAGTGGCAACCTTATCACGCCGATCCTTGGCTTACTTCCTTAAAAGAGTCTATCAGTCGTCGACTGGGAAGATCGTGGACCAGTCTTTTCGCTGCATATCACATCACATCGGAACCATCTATCCCCTCCACCTCGGAACTCGTGGCAGTGCACATTGATGGGCAATCCCAAACACTACGTTTTCGATCCAATTCCGTAGCTGTTCCCTTGCGCCCGGACCTTAGTGTGACTCACTATTATCCGTTGGACAAAGGGACAGAAATGTGGTGTCAAGAAGTGAAGGAATCATGACACATATCATAGACTTTCTTCAGATTTCAGCGGCGGGGCATTCCCGCATGATTGTTCCTCGGTTGGAACGCCAGGTTTTATGTTTATCGAGATCAGGCCCCTTTTTTAACAATATGCTACTCTTAATATGATGCGGCTAAGAATCATCCGATGCGTAAACATGAGTGCGAAGTCCAAACCACAACTAAGGAGAGCGAATTCCGTGATTTTGGATCCCGAACAAGAACAAAAAGTCATCACGGCCTTGTCTTTATTAACCGAACCCGTAGTCATTAGCATTCACAGCAACCAATGGGATAGTCCCGCCACTCAAGCTATTCAAGATCTGGTGAATTTCACTGTCAGTTTGATGCCCGAACGAATTTCTTCGGAGTTGATCGAAACAAGAGACCCATCAGCACTGGATCCGACCGTAACCATTCGCAATCGGGAAGGGCATGTCTTTGGGGTTCAGTTTATCGGAGCACCCAGCGGTTTAGAGTATAGAGCCTTCATTGACGCTGTGGTTGCTTCAACGTCAACAGCCGACCTAAGTCCCATGTGGAGCCGCTTATTGCAAGAAATTCATCATCCCGTAAAGGCAACTATCTTTGTGTCGCCCACGTGAACCCGCTGTCCCCATGTCGTGAACATGGGCATTGAATTTTGCATGTGGCAGCCTTTGATCCAGGTGAAGGTGATTCAAACGGAGCAATTTATCGAATTGGCAAAGACGCACCATGTTACTGGGGTTCCCACAACATGGTGCGAACCGGGACCTTATGTCTTTAGCGGCACCGTGAGTCCGCAATATTTTGCCGCCTATCTTATTCAGGCATCGATGTCGGCGTCTTCTTCAATGGATTGACCACCGGTTTGGACCACGCGGCTCCCACAGCACCCGCCACCACAACCAAACCCCCTTCGAGTTGGGAGGAGCTTAACCGTTCGTGCAAGAGCAGAACCGCCAGCAATGCCGTAAACACGGGCAAGAGATTCAAATATGGCGCCGCAGTGCCGCTACCCAGTTGATTGACTCCCGCACTCCACATCATAAAGGCGATTACTGACGCCATGGTACTGACATAAAGCAGGGCGACAAAAGAGCCAAGACTCAGATCCACACGATGTGTTGCCAGATTCATGGCTCCCAGCATTATGGAAGGAATGGCCCCCCATATGGCTGCCCCTGTGGTTAGAACCAAGGGTGAAAAACGGTGACGGTACCGCCGGCCAAGGGCCGTATAAATTCCCCAGGACAAGGCGGCGGCGACCAAGACTAAAGCGCCGAAAACACTGCCCCCGGAAGAAGAGGCCGCACCTCCTAACAGAAGAATTTCCCCGACGATCGACACGGTCACCATCAGCCATTGCCAAATCCTCACCCTGTCATGGGCAATCAGAAAGCCGGCAATCAAAACGGCCAGTGGCGTAAATCCCGCCAACAAACCGGCCTCTCCCGCCGGAACCATGCTCAGTCCCCAATAGGTAAAACTAGAGAACAGCACCATGCCAAAAATTCCTAAGAGAAGAAATGCCTTCCATTCACGGCGTAAGGGTACGTGTTCCCCCCGTCTAGAGACAATCATCCACAAAATCAGGGCGGAAATAATCCAACGTATAGCGTTGAGCGTAAAAGGTCCCATGCTCAGGCGCAAAATCCTTCCCGCCAAATAGTTGCCGGCCCACAACACGTTGGCACCGACGAGATAGAAGATAAATTTCGCGCGCACTCACTCAACCACTTTCTTATGCCGAACATAAACCCGGCGAATGCCAGAATACCAAACCTCTACGGGATATCCGCCGGGATTTGTGTACACTTCTCCCGTCGGTTCATAGCCCTTAGGGGCTTCATCCAAAATATTTTCGTAGCGAGCCTTCCAATTAATAGTAAATAGTAAAAAGACAATGCCAACTGGTACTAGGTAATAAGAAATGGACGGCACCCCTATCACCCAAAAAATCAAGCCTCCTACCACTGCAACAATCCCCGCTGCCCGAACGATTGTGCGGTCCACCAATGTCCACATACGCTCAGCCCCTTTCCTCCGCTGTTGGCGACATTATCTCACGACCTTCCCCGACCACCTCATCATCCCTCCGGACATATTGCGCACCATGAAACCCTCGGTACGAAGAAGTCTTGCCGCTTGGGCACTGCGGCGTCCCGAGTGGCACACGGTAATGATAGGGGCGTCCTTTCTTAACTCATGGATCCGTTTGTTCAGTTCCACCAGAGGAATGTGTTGAGCCCCTTTGATATGGCCGCTGCGATATTCATGTTGGTGCCGCACATCAAGAATGATTATTTTCTCGTGATCTGCCAACAGTTCTTTGACTTCGTCCGGGTCAATTGTGGTGGGAACTTTAGGCGCGATGTTTTCACGTTTTTTCCCGATGAGCCATTCCAGCATTCTTGCATTCCATCCTTTCTTACCAGTCATTGTTTAGAGGTTCTAAGGGTAATTGTACCATCCATGGCTCTGTCACAGAAGATCAACGAACCACCGCCCCTAACTCAAAGAGGCGTGAAGCCATGCCAATGACTCGCCTCCTCGGCTTTTATCATTTAGGTCTGACTTCTTGTCAAGATGCTCTATACACCCAAGGCCGAGAGATGCCATATGGCCGGAACGCCAAAAAAGAACTCCTCTATCATTCGTCAACAAATATATTGCTTAAATAATTGCGTCCCGTGTCGGGAGCCAGGGCCACAATAAGAGAGCCAGCCTTCAAATCTTCGGCAATCTTCAGAGCCACATGTACGATGGCTCCGGTGGAGCCTCCGGCCAGAATGCCTTCTTCTCGGGCCAAACGCCGGGCCATGACATATGCCTCTTCGTCGGAAACTGCCAACCACCGATCCACCACTTTAACATCTAACGTGTCGGGATAATAATCTTCACCCATTCCCTCAATTTTAAAAGGGGCGACCGGTCCGGTAAATATGGAGCCGAGGGGATCGGCTCCTACGACCAGGATCCCAGGGTTTCTCTCCTTTAAATATCGACCGATTCCGCTGATTGTCCCCCCGGTACCCGCTCCGGCTACGACTGCCGCCACACGTCCTCGGGTTCCGTTCCAGATCTCCGGACCGGTTGACAAATAATGAGCCTCGGGGTTAGCCGCTTGCTCGAATTGACCCATGTAGCAGCCTCCGGAAATTTCCCGAGCCAAACGTTTTGCGACATGTTGATAGTTATTTTCATTTTCCCGCGGCACATCGGGAACCACCCGAACCTCCGCCCCATAGGCCTTAAGGATCGCGATTTTATCCCGGCTCATTTTATCCGGCACCACAAATAGGGCTCGGTATCCTTTAACCGCTGCCGCCATGGCCAAGGCAATCCCGGTATTGCCTGCCGTTGCTTCGACTATCACTCCTCCCGGTTTTAGCCGCCCTTCATCCTCAGCCACGGTAATAAGACGTGTCGCAATCCGGTCTTTGATGCTGCCGCCAGGATTGAATGCCTCCAATTTCAGCACCAACTCGACGCCGTTTGGTGCAAGGATTCGCCTCAAGGATACGAGGGGCGTATGCCCCACCGCAGCCAAAACATCCGGCAAAATGCCCTCTCTATCCCACATTAGTTCGTGTCCCCCTTACCATTCGGTCTTATTATATCGAACCCTTTTAAAATATAGTGGGCAAGTCCTTGGTTGTCGTCATCATGTTTTTCCCAAATCGGTTTCTGGGATATTCATCGATCCTCACAGTGCATCTCGTCAGAGTCAGAGGTTGGTGATTTCTTGGTGTAGCCCCTTGGTATGGAAGCGTTATTCGACTATGATCTCAATTCGGAACATTTTCACGGATGCAGGACTTTTCATGTCCCATGTCAAATAAAACTTCGGTATAGGATTTGGAAGAAGGGCGGGTAAGGTCGTGGGTGAGAGTCGCAATACACAACACTTGTCATGGACGCAGAATATGGCCTTGAGTTTCTATTGGCTGACATCCAATATTCAATGGACTGCTCTCATTATTATCGTGGTGCCGCGCGCCGTGTTATATATTGTGGGGCGAAATGCCTCAACCGGCACACTATCGGCTTTGGTGTTTACCGGATCCTTAATCGCTACAGTGGTTCAGCCATGGGCGGGATGGGTCAGCGATCGTGTCCGTCATGCTTGGGGGCGACGGCGCCCTTATATTATGTGGGGAACATTCGGCAATGTGGTGGGACTCATAGTTATGGGTTATTCCGGACATTCACTTATTCTTTTTGCGCTAGGCTACTTGATGGTACAATTTTTTTCGAATTTGGCCCAAGCCGCCTATCAGGCCCTCATTCCTGACTTGGTTGCAGAAGATCAACGCGGTTTGGCTTCTGGGTGGATGGGATTTATGACACAGTTCGCCATCATTTTCGGCGCATTGATTCCGAACTATTTTGGGGACAGGACCGTATTTTGGATTCTAGCGTTGGTATTGTTGTTGGGATGGGCCGTTACGCAATGGGGAGTTCAAGAACAAGATTCCCGCAATTTGTCGGTGACGCCGGTCACTGTTGTCCAAGGTCTTCGCCAATTATGGATCTCCCCCCGTCGCTTTCCGGATTTCTGGTGGGTTTTTGCCACACGTCTTATGGTCATGCTGGGATTTGCTACGTTGGAAAACTACCTATTTTATTACTTGAAATTTACTGTCGGATTGAAAACCCCGGAAGCCACAGTTTTTCGCATTTTGGTACTGCTGACTCTGGGTTCCTTGATTTCAGTGTTAATTGCAGGTTGGATTTCCGATCGTGTCCACAAACGAAAAATCCTTGTGTTTATAGGGGGTATGATGATGGGAATCACGGCTCTGACATTTGTGTTTGCCCATAGCATGCTCTTAATTCTAAGCATGGGACTGGTTTTCGGAATAGGGTACGGTATCTATCTATCGACCGATTGGGCTTTAGCGGTGGATGTCCTCCCACCCGGCCCCACTCAGGGACGCAGCATGGGATTATGGCAGGCCTCCTTCAATCTCGGGCAAGTAGGCGCGGGATTCATTGCGGGACTTTTAATCGCCCCCTTATCCCATGTGATGCCTTTGGGTGAAGCCTATCGTCTGCTCTTTTTGGTGACGTTTTTCTATTTTGCAGTCGGATCGGTGTTCATATACCGCGTGCGTCAAACGGCTTAATTGGCTTAGAGCAAATTACCGAGGCTTGCAGCAGGAATTCCTCAACGGTTCCCGAACTATTCATACATGAGTTCAAACCCATGACAGGACATCAAAGGAGGAAGATATTCGATGGCAGTACGGAGGGGATCATCCGTCACGCTGGTAACGATGTTAATGACTGCCACCCTTCTCACCTCAATTCACCATACCGTACCATCCAAAACACACGGAATTTCACAAAGACTTTTGGCTTATTCGCAAGTTCATTCCGACCGTCCCGTGCTGTATACTATTGAACTGACACATAATACGACAATTTCCCATGCCGATCTATTGCAGGCCGGGACTATGGTACGATTAGCCGGCACGTTAAATGGCCATACCATCAGCGCTCGCAGAATTGACGTGTTACCAAATTCTGGGGTAAAGCCCCCGCCTTGAGGCGTGGGGACATAAGCCCGTAGCTCCGGCAGGGCTAAATATTTGTGCCATTTATGGCAAGTGCTTGACAGAATACATCGTCCAGAAGGAGGTGGCCATGGTGGACCGAGGCTGGCTCATAACGCACAAAAATTGTCTTGACGGGTCGACCGCTGCATTGATTGCCCAGAATTCGGGGCTCACCCCCATTTTTGTCGAACCCGACCGCGCTCTTGAAGCCATCCGAGAGATTCCCAACGAAGCGGCGGTTTACTTAGCGGATGTTTCCCTTCGCCCCGAAGAATATGCTCTCGTAAACCCTCGTATCACAAAAATTCTGGATCACCACCAGTCAGCATTGGGGATCAGTCACCACGACAAGGTCGCGATCGATATGGGCAAATCGGGTTCTCACTTGTTTTATGATTTTGCCTGCGGACAACACTGGATCTTCCCCTCAGCACCCTGGGAGCGCTTGATTGGTGCAGTGGAATGTTATGACTTGTGGAAGCCTTGTCGCGAACCCGGACAAAATCTCAACCGTTTATTTCAATCCTTAGGTCATTCTTGGTATCAAAACCGATTTGCCGGGGGATGGACTTTTTACACGCCAGACGAACAGACGTTACTCGCAGATTTGATTTTCCAGGAAACGCAGTACAGAGAAGAGCAATTGGCCCATGCGGTGAAAGTTCCCGTGCCATTCCCTATCGTCGCTATCCCCTTAACGCGTGAAGGCCCGACTAACGAAATGGCCCATTATTTGCTGAGTCAAGATATGGCCCTGGTCATTTTACTCAAACCGGACGGAAGGATTTCCGCACGCAGTGATGGACGTATTAATACAGCAGAACTCATGGAGCGCTTATTTCATGGGGGTGGACACGCACGCGCTGCCGGAGGGAGGCTGGATTATCCGGGACCTTATGACTCTTCCCATGCCCAGGCTGTTCTGGAGCGTGTGAGTCAGGACTTGCAGCTTAATTTGGTGGCATTCTCAGAATAATCTTGCCGATGTTTTTATTGCTTGCCATATACCGATGGGCTTGGGAAGCTTCCTCCAGCATAAAAACTTGATCTATCACCGCCCTTAACTGTCCCGTTTGAAAAAATGCACTCGTGGCTGTTGCGAACTCTTGTATGATGCGCATTTTGTCGTAACCCTGACGGGATCTGAGAGCCGTGCCGCGAACAGTTAAGCGTCTTTTCAGCAAATCCCCCAAATCCAATTCCCCTTTGACTCCGCTGAGGGTACCGATAACGACGACAATGCCGCCGGTGCGTAAAACAGCCAGGTTGCGCTTTAAATAATCTTGTCCTACAAAATCCAACACAGCGTCTACCCCCTGATCCGACCAGGCCAACACTTCCCTGACAAAATCCTCATGATGGTAATTGATCACGACTTCGGCACCAAATTGTTTGGCATGTTCCGCCTTTTCCGATGAGCCAACCGTGGCAGCCGCATGTAGTCCCATCTGTCGGGCCAGTTGAATGGCAGCGGACCCCACTCCCCCCGCTCCGGCATGGATTAAGACTCGCTGTCCCATTTTTAGTTCGGCTTTCTGGACCAAGGCATCATATGCGGTAATAAAGGCTTCCGGAATACCGGCCGCTTGGGTGTCATCCAATGCCGGCGGAATCAACCAAGCATTGTCGGCGGGACACGCCACATACTCGGCATAGGCTCCCCCATTGACCAAAGCCATAACCCGATCACCTTGGTGAAAACGCGTCACCCGCTCTCCCACTTGTTCAACCACTCCGGCACATTCCAGTCCCAAGATGTGATAGCGAGGCTGGGGGTCTGGGGGTGGATAAAGCCCCATACGCTCCAACAAATCTGCTCGGTTAACTCCCGCGGCCCGGACACGAATCAAAATATCGTCCAAACCCTTTTGAGCAATGGGCACTTCATCTACGCACAAGACATCGGGATCGCCAAATTCTCTCAACACCACGGCTTTGATAATAACTCCCCCATTCTTCGGACCACTTCCGGCCTGTGAGACATTCAATCCCGCAGCGTCCAGCGGATCCTTCGCACATTTTCCGATTTCCAAGCTCATTGTTATACTTCCTGTGTGGATGTGCAACCACCGTCTGGACGGTCCCCTTCGTCAGATCGCCTGGGCTTCTAAAATTTAATTATGACTCGGGCAATCCCGGGAGGCAAAGTCAGGCACAAGATGAACACTGAACTTCCGGTATTAAGAGAGACATTCCATGAAAGACATTTTGTGAGGTGCGAGCGGATGTGCCAAGGCCGTTGACTCAATAATTCATTTGAATACCCGGGAAAGGGCAGGACAATATGCGGTTTTCACGACTGGTTTTGTTTATGACCGTAGCAACAGGTGCCAGTGTGGCCAATCTCTACTATAATCAGCCGCTTTTAACGCTCATGGCGAAAAGTTTTCATGTCAGTCCCGCTGCCGCAGGCATGGTCAGCGTACTGACCCAAGTGGGCTACGCCGCGGGACTTCTGTTATTTGTTCCTCTGGCAGATTTAGTGGAACGCAAAAAATTGATCATGGCGCTATTTCTTTTAACGGCCGTCGCTTTGGAATTCGTGGCGGCGTCGACTCAGTTTTTCGTGTTTTTGTCGGCAAACTTTATATTGGGAGCCTTCACATCCGTTCCCCAAGTCATTGTGCCGGTCGCTGCCGACCTAGCGCCGGATGAACACAGAGGACGAGTCGTGGGGGTGGTCATGATGGGCTTGTTAATAGGGATCTTGGCAGCCCGTGCTTTGAGCGGTCTCATGGGAGATTGGCTGGGATGGCGCAATGTCTTTCGCTTGGCCGGTATTGTAATGATTCTTTTTGCTTTAATGGTATTCGCCTGGTTTCCCAAATCCCGGCCCCGTTCCTCCTCTCCCGGCTATTTAAAGCTCATTCGATCGTTAATCCCCATCGTTCGCTCCGAACCCGAACTCATCAAAGCATCCCTGACGGGAGGAGCACTTTTTGGCACCTTCAGCGCCTTTTGGACGACCTTGACGTTCCGGCTCAATGCGGCACCCTATCATTATAGTGCCTCAGTCATCGGATTATTTGGACTCTTAGGCATTGCCGGGGCGAGTGCCGCCCCTTTGGCTGGGCGGATCGCTGATAAGAAAGATCCCCGCATCACCTTAAGTGCGTCTTTGGTCCTGGTCACTTTGGCTTGGGTGTGGATGTGGCCCTTATCGGCCCATCTTTGGGCTCTAATCATCGGCATTATTTTGCTGGATCTCGGGGTGCAATCCGGACAAATTTCCAATCAATCCCGCATTTATGCACTGCGTCCGGATGCCAGAGCCAGAATTAACACGGTATATATGGTGAGTTACTTCATCGGCGGGTCAATCGGGTCGGCAATCGCCAGTATCGCTTGGTCGCGCGCCGAATGGACGGGAGTCTCCCTCAGTGCTTTCGCACTTTTAAGTGTAGCTTATATTGTGCACGGATTAAGTCTCAAACAGCGTCCTTTGCTAAAATCTATGTGAAGACAGTTCGCCGTAATGGTACAATGACGGGCGAAATATAATTATTGAGGTGGATATAGTGACAACAAGGTTAATGGTTTTGGCGGCGGGCCTGGGTTTATCCGTATCTCTGGTCTGTGCCGGGTGCGGACAACAACCGGGCGAAAGTGCCGCTCATGCCCAAAAGGTGACTAGCGGCCGCAATCTGAGATGGTCCAGTGCCCCTAAAATGTTTATTAACCCCCATAAAAGTTACACGGCGACCGTGAAGACAACTGCCGGAACCTTTATCATGACCCTCTTTGCCCAACAAGACCCTCGAGCCGTGAACAACTTTGTGTTCTTGGCAAATCACGAGTTCTTTAATGGCGATGAAATTTTCCGAGTCATCAAACCCTTTATGTTTCAAACCGGTGATCCCTTAAACAATGGAAAGGGCGGTCCCGGCTATGAATGGCAAGGTGAAACCCCGACATTTCCTTATCAACCCGGAATTGTCGCCATGGCCAATGCCGGCAGTACCAATACCAATGGCAGCCAATTTTTTGTATGCACCGGATCTGAGAGCACCAGCTTAAACCAGAACCCAATTTATACCGAATTGGGACGGGTAACCAAAGGCTGGAGTGTTGTTCAAAAGATCGCCGGCGGACAAGTCAAAACCAATCCTGAAACCAAAGAACATTCCTTGCCTGTTCATCCCTATTACATTACCTCCGTGGTAATTTCCGAAAGCGGAAGTTAAGGGGTAGGGAGGGCTATATAACAGAGCCATTTTTCGACAAAGGGGCCGAGACGTGAGACATCCCAAACGAGCTGTTCGCGTATTATTTGTTTGTACCGGAAATATTTGCCGCTCGCCTATGGCCGAAGCTCTATTTCGAAACAAAGTCGCCAAAGAGGGTTTAACAGAGTGGATCACCGTGGACTCGGCCGGAACCGGGGCTTGGCATATCGGAGAGACGCCTCACCAGGGAACACAACTGATTCTTAAGGCCCTTAATATTCCGTTTAACGGAATCAAAGCCCGGCAACTTGAGCCTGACGATATGTCGCGCTATGACTGGATTCTCGTCATGGACCAAGAAAACCAAGACGCTGTGAAGCGTTTAAGCCCGGATGCTCACAATGTGTTTAAAGTGCTGGAATTTGCCGACGTATTCGACCAAAATGTCCCCGATCCGTTTTATACGGGAGGATTTGAAGAGGTGTACCGGCTTTTGGACCAAGCTTTGGATAATTTCTTACAAGTTCTTACCGATGGGCAAAATTAAATCAGGATCATCATTTTTCACCTGATTAAGGCGGGTCGTCACCGGGTAAACTTGCCACTTCACGGGCATTACCTTGAGTTCGGAATAGTGATGGTCAAGGCGATTCAGCCAGATGGGCACTTGGCCTGGAGATAGAACCCAGGGCATACGGTCATGAACCCTTGAGACACTATCATCTGCCGGAGTCGTCAAGAGCACCACATGCCATGTTCTGTCCGCATAGGGCACAAGGATGGCGGCCATGGCGAAAGGGCGGTCCAAGGTAAAGCGAAACGGCTGACGCCCCGGGCTTTTCCATTCATAAAATCCATCGGCCGGAACAATCACTCGGCTGTGTCGGTAGGCCTGGCGAAAGAGGGGTTTGTCCGCTACCGATTCCCGTCGGGCGTTAATCAACAGCTTCGGTTTTAGAGGAACACCCCAATGAATCCATGCCGCCTTCCATTCATCATAAATACTAAGACCCACTGTGCAAATATCCTGACCCGGGGCAATATTGAAACGGGGAGACCAATTTAACGCTATGTCGTTTTCTATGGGCCACCACGCCTTCAGATCGTCCCAAGTGAAGGTAGCACTAAATCGTCCGCACATGCTACACTCTTCCTTATAAAGAACAAGTAACCAATTCTCCAATTGGCGTGAGGTTGGCGCAAGTCGCCACGGACCTTTATGCACCGGAGAATAATATTCTGTTCTTCATGTTAGCCGATATAAACTGAATTCCCAAGAATGCGGAGGCGAACGATGAAAATTTCTTCGGAATGCGCTCCATGCGTTTACCTGCAGCTCATGCGAACTTTAGACCATCAGAATATTGCCGACCAACGTGCAATTGCAGCCGAAGTCATGACGGTGTTGAGCGATGAGTGGCAGTACTTGGACAATCCTGGACTGGCACTCAATATGATGTATAAGATCGCAAACGAAAATACCGGAGCCACTAATGCCTATGCCGAAGATAAACGTCGGGCCAATCGTCTCGGCGAGCACTATTGGCAGGAACACCCCCTCGAATTGCGTGACATTCCGAACCGTATTCTCTATGCTGCGGCCGGAAACGTCATTGATGCCGGACTAGCCACACCTACCGACCAGATTTTACAGCAACTGCATGACGCAATCACCGAGGGTATGGCGCGAGATGATTCCGAACGATTCCTTGAACAAGTGCCGGCCTATGGGACAATTCTTTATCTCACCGATAACGCCGGAGAAATCATTTTTGACCGGGAATTAATGAGAAGCTTGGGACACCAAGGATGGCGCATTCATATTCTCGTGCGGCATCAACCCTTTTTAAACGATGTTACCCTAGACGATATTCCCTCTCTTCACCTGGAAGAGGTTTGTGATGACATCCTTGACTTGGGCCATGATTTTGCTTTATGGCACCCCGATTTTTTTGATATGCTCAGCTTGACACACCACTATGACGGATTTATTATAAAGGGCATTGCCAATCTCGAGGTACTCTCCCACCGTATGCTGCCGTCTCCCGCTCTGTTCGTTTACCGTGCTAAGTGTCCCCCTTCATCGCGATTGGCCGGTGTGAAATGGAACGAAAACGTAGCCTGGCTTCAGGAATAAACTCTCCCGGAATGGGGAATCCTGGAAAAAGGACAACCCACCCTCTTGATGGCAAACACAGGGGCACAATTCATGATACAATTTACTCTTGTGTACGCGAAAACACTTAAAGATATGCCTGACGATAATACAGATTGGGGATGGCCGATGCAAACCCGGACTGAGAAACCAGCCATAGGCTTCACACCTCGTCAGCGGTGGTTCACGAGCGTTCTGGCGATTTTGGGGGCCCTATTTGTTGTAGTTTCCGTCGCTATGCATGCCCGAATCCATTCACGGGTCAGTACCATCGCCATAAATGAGAAGCAGCCGGTCAAAGTTCTCGTTGGCATTCGGGGAACAAATACCCACCCTGCGTTCATTGGATTTCTCGCGGTAGTTAAACCGAACAGTCAATATCTGACGGTTATTCCGATTTCGGGAACGACCGACGTGTCCGGTCCGAACGGAAAGATTGCGCCTTTATATACACAGATGAGCCAGGCAAGCCCTAAGGCCGCCACTCGTATGGTTTCCCAGTCTATTCATGTTCCCATCAATCATTACTTTTATTTCAGCACCAATGATCTGTTGTTAGTCATGAATGCCTTGTACTACCACTCCAATGGTCATTGGCCCAAGACCTTAACACCCTCCGCCATGTTAGGCACATTTGGCTACCCGGACGGTGCCGCAAACCCGGCGGATCAGGTGACACTGCTCTCGGACATCGTCAACAAGTTACCCGAAGTGAACCCAATAGCTGCCGGAGAATTGTTGGGAATGGCGAAAACATCTAGGACCAACTTAAGTGCCTATCAAGTTTTTTCCCTTGCCAATTACATTCGGGGAGATGCTTTACAATTAGGCACTGTTAAGCAATTACAACATCCTGCGAGGAGGACGCATGGCCAAAGACCCGGTGTCTGATACCGCCGTCCAAGTGAAGCAAAGAGCGCCCCTGATCCATATTTCACAGCATCTAAACTGGCCCACAATTCGACCGTTATTATGGTTGTTCCTGATTTCTCGGGCCTTCTTCATGGAGGTTGGAGGTCTGGCTTACATTTATTTCCCTCATGCCTGGGTGGAATCGCCGCCCGGAACCTTGCCACCCGGGGGACAGTTGCTTTATCACGTAAGTTTTGGACTATGGTCTCATTGGGACGGTTTATGGTATTTGTCTATTGCGAACCAAGGATATCTCAACCGCCCGACTGCCACCGCCTTTTTTCCGCTCTATCCCTGGCTCATTCATTTATTTGGTGGGGGAGTCATTTCAGGGGTTTTGATTAGCCTCGGATGTTTCGCCCTAACCCTTTGGTTTCTGTTTCATCTCACCCGCCTAGAATTTGGCCATGAAGTGGCATGGAATACGGTGTTGGTGCTGGCGTTTTTCCCTACGGCGTTTTACGTGAATGCGGTCTATTCCGAACCTTTGTTTATGGTTTTAGCGATCGGATCCTTGTATTTTGCCAGAACACGGCGGTATTTGGTGGCCGGGCCCCTGGCGATGGCGGCCACATTGGCCAGCATGTACGGCATTCTCATCTCGGCTCCTTTCTTGCTTCTAATTTGGCGCCAAGAACGCCACCGCCTCAAGCCGCTTTTCCACGTCTTTTGGCCGCCCTTGGGACTCGGGGTGTATATGATATTTCTCTTCATCCGCTTTGGCGATCCCTTTGTGTTTGAACACGCGCAAAGCAATTGGGCACGTCATTTTGGATGGTTTGGCGCAACGCTATGGTCTGCAACCACAGAAGCCTTCAAAGCCTTAAATCAGGCGATCAGCCCCCACCGCCTATTTGCGCCGGGTGTGCCGCAATTAGCTCCCAGTAACTTTTATAATTGGCTCTTCGCTCTGTTTCTGATTGCCATATTAATATATTCTTTCAAGCGCCTTCCGGCATATCTGTGGGTTTATGAA
>JAKACM010000182.1 GCA_021821465.1 Bacillota bacterium | reverse complement strand
CGAACATGATTTCCCCAAGGGGTAATAAGTAATTCAACATGGTCCGCCGCTTGTCGAGATACGATAACTCCTTATATATTCCTCGACGCTCCTGAGCAAGTTCCATCACGGCTCCGATATATTCACTGGGAGTGATGATGGATGCACTCACCATGGGTTCCTGTATTTCTTGAATTTCGCTTGATGGCGGCATCAATGCTGGATTATCCACACGTATTTCCTCGCCATTAATCAAACGTACTTGATAGACAACGTTGGGCGCAGTGGTAATTAACGACAGATTATACTCCCGTTCCAAACGCTCTTGTACCACATCCAGATGCAAAAGCCCTAAAAACCCGGCTCGAAACCCAAATCCCAATGCTGCTGAGGTTTCCGGTTCAAAGGTAAGAGAAGCGTCATTCAATCTGAGCTTCTCCAAGGCTTCCCGCAACCGACCATAGTCATTGGCTTCCACCGGATAAAGTCCGGAAAATACCATGGGTTGTGCCGCACGATATCCCGGCAAAGGGGCTTGGGCCGGGGAAGATGCTTGTGTGACAGTATCTCCTACATGTGTGTCTTGAACCGTTTTAATCGCGGCTGCGAAAAAACCAACCTCCCCCGTTTGCAAAGAAGATACCATGATCGGATGAGGACGGAATACACCAATTTCGGTAACTTCAAAAGAAGCACCCGTGGCCATGAAAAGAACTTGATCGCCGATTTGTAGAGAACCGTCGACAACCCGAATATAGACTAATACCCCCTTATAGCTGTCAAATCGCGAATCAAAAATTAAGGCACGCAACGCCGCCTTTTCTTCACCCGCAGGAGGCGGAATTCGCGAGACTATCTCGACCAAAGTTTGATCAATTCCGATCCCCAGCTTGGCAGACACCATAATCGCTTCCGTGCCGTCTAAACCAATGTCCATTAATTCTTCTTGGACCCTTTCCGGATTAGCATTCGGCAGATCAATTTTGTTTATGATCGGAATCACCGTAAGATCGTGTTCTAATGCCAGATATAAATTGGCTAATGTCTGCGCCTCAATCCCCTGAGCCGCATCAATAACCAACAATGCGCCTTCGCAAGCCGCAAGGGCCCTGGATACTTCATAGGTAAAATCGACATGCCCAGGCGTATCTATCAAATTGAGTTCATACCGCCGTCCCGCATATTCATAATCGAGTCGCACGGCTTGAGCCTTAATGGTTATTCCCCGCTCCCGCTCCAAGTCCATGGTGTCGAGAATTTGTGGAGCCATTTCCCTCGCAGAGAGAGTCCCTGTCCCCTCAATAAGACGGTCCGCCAAGGTACTCTTGCCATGATCGATATGAGCAATGATCGAGAAATTCCGAATTTCCGACTGGTTCACATCTTCCCTCCAATGCACCCTTGTTATCCTATCTATTTTACCGGTTTGTTATTAGGGTGAAAAGAAAGAAAAACGGCCGATCGCCCCATGGGATCCCATGGCGAAACGATCCGCCTTCTTTCCGTCGCAAATATTCCGGCCGTTTTACGCAACCGGGGAAAATTTCACCGCATCCTGGTCCATATGCCCCTGTTTATACCCGTCGTTGCGGCGGGGAGAGGCAAACAACGGGGTGACGCTGAAGGTTCCATTGTCATTGCTTTTAAACACCCCTAAATTCGTCCAGTGGGCTTTTGCTGTCTTCCTCACAGTGACATAGGTATTACGATTAACATGAAACACATCGTAGCGTGCGGTGCCATTGCCCGGAGGAACCAAAACTTTGACATCATATTTCGAAGCGGAAGCCACTTCGGGATTGAGATAAGATTGATTGTAGCGATGAGTTATCCCACGAACATCGATGGCGTTGGTCAGAAAAAACGAGCCGACAATAACCACTAATCCTCCCACGGCCCACAGCACTTTGGCAGACTTACTCAAGTTGTTCCCTCCCTTTCATCTTACTTTAGGATTAGTTCATTATGCTTCGATTCTTTTTATTTTAGCAACCACTCTCCTGTATCAATTTTCAGTGTCACTTAACGTCAATCCCACTAAACTCCTGATTAAAAATGTTCAAATCCTTGCCGCAAAATCTCTGGCATCCGGGAGGTTCTTCCGAATACATCATGTAGCGCGAGAAGATTTGCGAGTATTTGAGCGGAACGTGACGGCAAACATCAAATTCATAATTCCCATCAGCAAATTGAGTTCCATGTCATGAGGTTCTTTGAATCCCAGTGTTAAAAAAAATATCGTGTTCAGCCCCACTAATATTGCGGGCGCTACACGCCCACCACGGGCAAGAACCAATAACCCTCCACACATGATCTCAACAACGCCCACAACATAGCCGAACACGACAACATGAGGAAAAATGTAAGTACGGATGATCGGTGCGAGTGGTGTGGTGGGAAGAGCCTGGGTAACCCGTGGCATGAGCCATACACTCGTTGGAGTATACATCTTGTAAATCCCGCGCCAAAAGAAGTATAGGCCATCAACCCACCGTAAGAGTGTAATCCATCGGGTATTAATCGCATATCGATTCATATTTTCGCCTCCTTTCCCCTAGTCCTTGACTGCATCTTACCGTATGGTAAGAATAAGAGAGCCTAATAAACGAAAAATAGGTCAAACAGGCTACACCTTTAGCGACATTCGGGCCAAGACAGATTGTAACTGGACTATCCATACTATTCGGTATTCCAATCAAAGGAGTGAATGGGTGTGATACGGGTGAATCCCGAATTAACCGACGAGCAGCTCTTACGGCTCTTTGATAAGGGAACATTAGGGCAATGGACGCCGGACGCCATCGATTGGGGGGATGCAGATCGCATCTCATCCGAAAAACGACATGCTGTCGCCCAAATTCTCACACCGGTGTACCTTGGCGAACAAACCGCCATGTATGGAATCAGTGCCGTGCTTCCGGATATGTTGAACCATGGATTTCATGAAGAAGCGCTTTATCTAAGCAGCATGGGTTTGGACGAAGGACGGCACTTTCGGAACTTACACCAACTCTATCGGATTTTTCAAGAAGAGCCGGCATCTCGCCACCGCATCCCAGAAATGTTTCGCTATCACGCCCGTTTATTGAGCCATAAAGATTCGACGGAATGGATCTGGGGTATTTTAATTAGTGATTTGTTTGCCAAACACTTCTATGGTGGACTTCACGATCGATTTCCGGATACTCTGATAGGTCGGCTGGCGCGCCGTACCCTTCAAGATGAGGCACGTCACCAGGCGTTTTCCGAACGCTACCTCGAAAAGCGCATTCCTACCATGACTTCCGACCATAAGATGCAACTCCTATCCTTGCGTAATGATTTGTTCCGGGTTATGGAAGCAATTGGCCAACGTTTAAAAGACTCGATGCTCACCCTGGCTTGGGAACCGAGCGACTTTTTAGAAGAACTTTTTGCCGATACCGAACGTTGGGTTAACCGACTGAATATCAGTCAATAATGGCACGACTGGGCCTATCACCATTTATCCCCGGTACCACGGTTGATAGGCCCAAAAACGTTACAACCCATGCACCAGAGTTGCGGCGAAATGACTAACACATGGCTTTGCACCAGGCCTAAACGATCCGGACGCGCGGCAACGGCTGATTATACTGAGCGGTCAGGAGGTGAATCCAACGTGGTACGCATCTTAATTGGTGGGAGAGGTGATCGAGACGAATAAATGGGAGGCAATCATATCTTCTACTTCTTTTTTAACCGCGCCGCAAATGACACATTAGGAGCATGCACCCTCACATTGGGATACGGAATAAATGTTGTTAGCCATTCGGTCGTGGCTAAAGGCTCCACTGTGATTTGCTGACCACTTTGTACTGTCAAGGCGGGTTTAAATAACAGATTGGTGGCCGTCTTGTGGGACACGGTAACCCAATCATAAATGACCACCTTGTGATTGGGCGGCACGACAAAATTCTTCAGTGGCTGAGCTTGTTGTGGAATGGTGTTGTTGTGCGGCAACATCTCACCTAACATGGCCTTTGGACGTGCCAACCTGTAGTGCCCTGCTTGAACCAACCCTTTGAGAATGACCGGTTGCGTTCGATTATTTTGTAACACTTCAGCATACAGATGATGCAGCAAAAACGCGCCTTGGGTTCCACCCGTCCCCTCGACCGGATTCAGCACAGTTTGCGATTGGGGGAGGACATGAATCCTCGCCGTACCCCAGGCAAACGTATGTGTCCAATGCGAGGATTGTACGGTTAAGAAAAGTGAGTGCGACAGACTTTTTTTCGCGCTCATCGCCCATTGCAATCGATATTCCTCGGTGTTGTGCGGCCAATGCACGAGGGACATCGAAACGTTTGTCAGTGTCAGATTCGAATCTCGGCCTAAATCCAGGTGGGAAATGGCCAGCAAAGGCACATTATTGCCAAAAATGGAATACATCGCACGGATCTGAGGCTTAGCGGGAGAGACAACAGCGTTTAATGACCATCCACCCACTCCGACCCATCGTGGTGTGTTCATGGCCTGTGTTCCGCAGCTCGAGAGCATAATGCCGACTGTTGCTGCGGTTACTGCACCCATCAGTTTCTTTCGTCGTGACCATCGCGCCTGACCCATCATGTTTTCTCCTGTCCGAGTATCAACATGTTGATTATTTATTACCAAATACGACCATTGCTGTTTGTAGTTCTTGCTATCATCCATGATCCATTCGAGCACAGCCTCAATTAGAAGATCAAGCGGTTTATGAAGGTTCAACCGGTTGAATTTTTGTCAACCGGGCACGTCTGATCAATTTGAAGACCACAAAGACTGACGTACAACCACCTGGATCAACCCACGTGGTGGTGGTTCCGTCCTTTCAATCCCGGAACCGGAAGGATAATGTGCCTCCTTTACAGTCGCAGCCAATAGGCACTATATCTTGGATGCCTTATGCAGAACGCGCTATAAGGCATCCATAAAGAATGCATGGAAGTGGTCGGCTGGATCTTGCAACACGGGTCACCAGTTCAGTGAGAAAGGAAGTTCGGGCAAAGGGTTTCCGCGGGTGCACCTAACTTTTGTGAGCCAATATGTGGTATGACAGGATATGGAAGCTTGGTGACGGCAGAAACACAACCATCTCTGCGAACGGGCATGATTCCTCATCGCCGACGAACCAGAGGGGTCGTGCGAATCTTCCCGCAGCCGCTCCCCAAAAAAGATCAAAAAACATCGGCAAACAGACGGCTCCGAGACGAGGTGAGAGCATCATCCACTCAGAGCCGCGTCACGTTGTCGACTTCCTTACAGGCCATAGGAGAACGCAGGCCATGACTCCCCAGGAGGTCGTTGCCCATTATCCGGGGTATCGCGGCCAGGGAACAACGCCGCCAGCGGAGATGTCCGGCCGGGAATGAGAGAATCCTCAATCTGTGCTCAAGTTCCGCCGAATCGCGTCCACTTCGTCGACGGACAAATCCACAAACGCGGCAATTTGCTTCACGTCCATTCCTGCAGCCATCAGCTTGCGAGCGGTGCTGACCGCGCGGCGATGCTCCCCTTCTTCGCGACCTTCTTCGCGACCTTCTTCTCTTGCCCCCTCAACATCCGCCGTGTAGGTCATCAATGCCTTTTGCCGTTCCTCGTAGAGTTGACGGGCCTGTTCATCCTGGCTCAAAAACTCCA
>JAKACM010000069.1 GCA_021821465.1 Bacillota bacterium | reverse complement strand
CCGTCAAAGTCAAGAGATATGAGATCAACACCCAACTGACCACCGATGCGCTGGTACTAAAATAGGTGCTCATATCCGGCAGGGCCACATTGACAATGCTGGCATCCAACGCCGCCATAAAAGCCCCGATACAAACGGTGGCCACCACCAGCCAAATATAGTTCTCGCGTGTGGTAAATCGTGTCAGAGGCAAGGACTGCCACATACTTCGAAAACCGGTTGTCTTAGCCACGGCCTGCACCTCCAAGAATCTTCGTCGAAGAATTATGATACGAAAAGAAAACCATGCATTCTCACCGCCCCTTCCGCTAAAAAAACATCATGAGTCGATGTAGCAGAAATCTTCTCCAGTCAGCAACACTGCCCGGCCTCAACACATCTTGGCAATCCGCTATTACCGCCATTTTCTCTCTGATGGGCCGACTATTTTGATCCTCAAGCCATCTTTGAGGAACGGCAAATGTCGTGTATTTTTCTGCTCATGCATCACACTGTGAGGAACAAATGGTGGCTAACTACAACTTTTAACGGATATATTCTCTCTTTACCTGTCCCTCACATCATAAACGGACCCAGTTTCGGCGCAAAACCTCTGACAGGATTACCCCGGCGAGAAAAGCAACACCCATGTTCCAGATAGCCAAGGCTGCCACAACAAGCATGAGGTAGACATCTTCCTTCTTGGTGCCGATATCACGGACGCTGACGGCGAGTTCCATTCCCGCAAAGAAAAGAATGACCCCAATAATGGCGGAAGGAAAAGCTTGAAGCATCAAAATCGTGGATGGTCCACCAAACAATGCCAGTAAGAGAACCAGTGAACCAAAAATGATCAACGAGCCGCCTGTCCGGGCGTTAAAGCGCACATGTCCCGCCATCCCTCCCGCCCCGTGACACATAGGAATGCCTCCTATCCACGGAGACAGCACATTCATAATTCCCGTCGAAATAGCCATTTTGCGCTCAGTTACAAGATGATGTGGAAAAAGATCATTATTCTCATGGGTGATGGCAATGATAGCATTACCTAAAGTCAAGGGTAGCTGGGGCAGAGCCAAGAGGAAAAAGCCTTTTGTCAAATCCGGCCCCAAAAGAAATTGAGTTTGTAAAGACGGAATTCTGAATGCCAATCCCGTGTCGATGATACGCGACAGTAAATCCGGATGAAGCATAAGTGCAGCAATCACACCGATAATAAGCAAGGCAAACATCGCAGGAAAACGCGTGGAAAAAAGACTCAATGCCACGGCTGCAGCCAGCGCTGCCAGGACCCAATGCTGAGTCATCCTCTCTATACCCATTTCCGCAAATGTGATACCTAACCCCAACATGATGCCACGAACCACAGGTTTTGCCGCCAAACGGCTTAAGACCTCCACAGCACGCGACAGTCCCATTGACAGCCAGGCTATGCCGATGATAAGTCCGGCTGCCCATACCATGAAGGGACTCACCCGATTGGGATGTCCCAAAGCAAAGCCGCCAATTGCTTTCATGGGCTGGATGGGAATCGGTGTCTTATAAACTAGGCCTGCCGCCATATAGGCCAGGCCAAAAGAAAACAAGATTCCGACAGGACTCATATGCAACACACTCACATACGCTAAAACAAAAGGAATCAACGTTCCAACATCCCCAAAAGCTCCCGCCCACTCAGACGCATCAAAGCGGTTACGAAACTCCGCCGGACCAGGGCGTGGGGACTGTAAAGAAAAGGAACTGCCTTCCCCCTTACCTGCCATACCCTTCCCCCCTTGGCATCAAAAAAGGGTCGCCTATTGTCATAATCTCCCTGTCGGTTCGCATGAGCAGGGATTAACCGCCCTATGGCACGGTTTTCCATGCCAGTTTTCTCTTGACCACCAATGAAGAGTAATCGCCGGCCATAACATGTTCTTTGGTTGCACGATCGAGCGGTTCCTGCTTTTTAATAATGGCAGTCAGCACTCCTCCCGCTGTGGTGTCTCCAATCAAAATGGTGCCGACCAGTTTATCCTCCCGAAAAAGAAACTTTCGGTAGTCTGTGCCATGCGAGTAGCGCACGGCCTCCAAACCCGGTTGATCAAGAGTCAAGCCCATGGTCATGACCGACATCTCAAATTTGGGCATCGAATTCATCGCAATTCCACCGGGATATTGCAGGGGGGTCCCGCTCATATTGGCGCCGGCAATGAGGCCATGCTCATAGGCAACCGGCAGAATCGCGATGATGCGATTGTCTTCATTGACAATGTCCCTCGATTCCACAACATCTCCCGCAGCATAAACATCCTCTAGATTTGTTTGCATGTGCCGGTCAACTGCCACACCTCTGTTAATTTGAATTCCTGTATCCTTCAGAAGGTCGACCGCAGGTCGTACCCCAATGGCAATAACCACCATCTGACACGACAATTCCCTACCACTCTTCAACACCACTCCCTTGACATAACCCTGATCATCCCCGGTTATTTCCACCACTGAATCTTCTGTCACTACACGCGTTCCCAGTTTGCTGATACGATTCTCCAGGATCGATGACCCCTCTTCATCCAGAGCCAATCCAAGAACCCGAGGAAGCATTTCCACTATCGTCACCCGAACACCGCCTCTGTGACGCAAGGCGTCCGCTGCGGACAATCCAATGAGCCCGCCTCCGATGACAACGGCCTCTTTAACTCGAGGCAGCCAGGCTTTGATATCATCGGCATCCTTCCGAGTAGTAAACGTAAAAACTCCGCGGGCATCGGTCCCTTTCATAGGAGGCACAAAAGGTTTTCCTCCGGTCGCAATTAAGACCCGGTCATAGTCCAGTTGCGAACCGTCGGCTAAAGCCACGGCATGTTGGTGTGTCAATATTCCTTTAACCGTTGAATTGATACGCACATTGATACGATACTGTCGATAGAACGCGGGAGGGCGGTAATGCATGCGGGTCTCGGAAACTTCTCCGCCCAGATAATAAGAAATCAAAGGGCGACCATAGGCTTCATGTTGTTCCTGTGATAATACTATGATTTCTCCGCGTTTATCCCGTTTGCGAATAGCCTCCGCCGCTGCCAAGCCCCCGTAAGAATTGCCAATAATGAG
The DNA here is from genome assembly GCA_021821465.1 of Bacillota bacterium. Lineage (GTDB taxonomy): Bacteria > Bacillota > Sulfobacillia > Sulfobacillales > Sulfobacillaceae > Sulfobacillus. The sequence continues at coordinate 23,385 of JAKACM010000069.1, read as the reverse complement.
ATAGCGCATTTATCCGTCCCTCCCCTCGGCATCAAATCCTGTGAAAGCGAACGAGGATGCGCGTCTTTTCCGATTTTCATGCGACGTTTTGGAATATCCTACTTGAAGCAAGGCACCGGTTTTACAGGCCTTGACGCAAGGCGCTATCTCATAATTCAGGCATCCGTCGCATTTCATCGCCAGATGTTCTTCTTGCACCAATTGAATAACTCCGAAGGGGCAGCACATAATGCACATACTGCAGCCCACACACCGGTCATAATCTGTCGTCACAAAGTCTCCCAGACGGTATCGACACCCCGTCATACAAGCGCTAATGCAAGGAGCCTGTTCGCAGTTGTGACACAGCATGGGATAGCGCATATTGTTGACATCATGAATAACAATACGGGACATTGCATCCGTATTCCGATGCTGGAAAGATACCGCGTCTTTACATGCTTCCATGCACTCTCCGCAGTCCTCACATCGTGTCGGATCGACAACGATATTCCGATCTTGGCGCTCCACCAGCTCCATTTCACTCCTTGCCCCCTTACCTCATCTCGAACCTCACCCCGCCAATTAAGGAAAACTGCCTCAACCTCGTGTGCCGTCAAGAGTCATTGTGCGAACCTGGGCCAGATCTTGTAGCGTATTCACACTCAAGAAGCTCTCGGTGTAAATTCCGGTCCGAGACAAATCCTGTGCCGACACTTGCCGGAGTTGAAGTCCTTCCAATACATCCTTTAATCCCCAAGCTCCCAACCTTAACATCCTGTTCAATGCTCCCAGGCATCCAGGACCGTATAGGGCGGCCACGGTAGCCCAATGGCCATGGATTCGCGGTACCACCAAGTCTCTACCGTCTCGTCTGTCCCACAAATAGCGGGGAAGTTCGGGAGATAAAAAGGGCATGTCGCAAGCCGCCACAAAAATCCAGTCGCGAACAACATTCAATGCCGCGTGGATACCGGCTAAAGGACCTTTACCGGGAAAGTAGTCCGGAATCATGGGAAGATCTAAAAAGGAAAACCTTTCCGGGTTATTGGTTACCACGATTACCGAGTCCACTTCCGGTGCATGCCGCAGTATAGAAGTCACGGTAAAAATCATCCGTTGCCCCCCGACTTCCACTAATCCTTTTTCTTGACCCATACGGGAACTTTTTCCACCTGCAAGCACAACGCCAGTCATCGTTCGGTTGACAATGTGATGGCAGCACTTTGGCCATTGCCCTCGTCCACTTCAACCGTCAGCGAAACAATCCGCCGTGTATCCAGAATAGGATCCAGGCGTTCCAAAAGAGACTCGGCCATGTACCGACACAAATCTTCCACATTCAAAGTACCGATGGGAAGCCGCAGCACATCACTAAAGGGAAGGAGATAGGTTTTGCCATTGACATTAATCCGGTATCCCGTATCTTCTTCGTCCACAGTCATCACGTCGGACGGATATTCTGCGACAAGTACCATGTGATCAAATTCCAGGCACAAACGACTGACAATCTCTTTTAAACGGTAAATGTGTATGAGCATTCCCCGCTCCGATGGCTCACCTTCCAGAGATACGGACACCGTGTGAAAGTGAGGGTGTAAGCGGCTGCATCCACCTCGTCCCGGTACCAAGTGAACGCTTTCAAAATGAAGATCGGCTTGCTGTCCGTCTAAGTTCAGTTTCATGAAGGAGGACCCCCTTTTGATCAGTTTTGACTAATTTGATGAATACTGCTCGCTTGAACCCAAAGCTGGGTCAAGTCATTTCCCCGAATTCCTGCACGGTACGCCGCCCCCAAATCAAGCAAACAAGATTGACGATAGTCAAAACCATAAACCTTGCCGTCGGCAGAAAGTCTAAGTCCCCGGCGTCTTATGCCTCCATCCGAATCCTTAGGGGTACTGCGGCAAAGACTCACCTCAACCCCATAAAGGCGATAGCGCGCTCTGTCTGATGGGTGGTGAACGGATTCCAACACCTCCCCTCGTTCTTGCAAGACCCGTTCAATTGGGTCCAACCCGATATGATGACATTCATAGAACTTCTCCGATTGTGTCGCCGGCGACAATTCAATGAATTGCAAACTCGCATGCATCTTCTCGGCAAAACCTATAAGTTCCTCCCATTCATCCTCATTCACCCCACGCATTAATACCGTGTTCAATTCGAGGGGCAATCCTACGTCCCGAGCGGCATAAATACCCCTAAGGATCGAAGTCATGGCGTCCACTCCGCACAATCTTTGAAGGCGATCGGGATGAAGTGTATCAAGACTCACTCCGACTTTTTTCAGCTTTATCTCGCGCAATTCTTGAGCCCATAAGCTCAGCCGTGTTCCGTTTGTGGTCAGTGACACATTGATTCCGCGGCGGATAATTTGCGCGAGAAGGTCGATCACCTTGGGACGCAATAACGGTTCTCCGCCTGTAATCTTAACCTTGAGAACTCCGGCCGGCAGTGCCGCCAAAATGAGTTGCAAGATTTCCTCATCCGACAAATGCCGCCCGGGGTGAGGATTGCCCTCCTTGTGACAATAAGAGCAGCTTAAATTACAGGCGGACCATACCGACACTCTCAAAGACGGGATCATGGCCACCGGGGATCATCCACTGTCACCCGGATCCACTCCCCCTCATCCGCATGAAGTTGATTGATACCGTCCAGAAAGAAATATCCTGTTCCCTGAAGCATCTGATGCATGGTTCGTGCCGCCGAAGGAGGGGGAGGGGGAAGCAATGGTTCCGCCCAGATTTCATGCGCTTCCCGGTGTAGACGGACTTGAAAATACTTTCGGATCCCCTTTTCCGTATTCAAGGGCCGACTCAAACGCGCTGGCACTTCTTTTGGATCCTGAAATGGAGGAAGACCGGCCATCTTGCGGATAGCGGGGCGAACAAAGAGCTGAAAGGTCATAAGCGTCGAATAAGGCCACCCGGCCAAGGCAAAAACGGGGACTCCGGCAATTTCTCCGTAGGCAGTGGGTTTCCCCGGAGTCATTAATAACCCATGGCTCTTCAATTGTCCGTTTTTGGCAATGGATCCGGGTATTAAGTCATGAATATTTTCGATATCCTTCCCTTCCAAGACCAAGAGACTCGCTCCGGTGCCGCCGGTCGTGACGATTAACTCGAAACGGTGAGTTTTAGCGGTTTCATAGAGCAAGCTGTCGACCTCTCGGAAGCTGTCACCGATAGTACCCAGACGCAGAGGCTCACCCCCGCATTCTTTCACCGCGGCTTCCAGCAAATAAGCGTTTGAATCATAGACCTGAGCAGGTCCCAAAACATTTCCCGGAGTCACTAATTCATCACCGCTGGAAAATATCGCTACTTTCGGACGCGTAAGCACCGGGATGTGATCAATTCCCAGAGAAGACAATACCGCCACATCCACCAACCGTATTATCTGTCCTTTTGCCAAGACCAACTCGCTTTCCCCGATATCTTCTCCCAATAGTGACAGATTTTCACCCGCACGCACCGGCTCGGTCAAAACAACGGTATCGCCTTGTACCGACACGCGTTCAACAAGTGCCACGGCATCGGCGCCGGGAGGAAGCATGGCTCCCGTTGTCACCAGTGCCGCCTCGCCTTCCCTGACTTGCCGCTTGGGAACCATCCCGGTTCTCACTTTTTCGACAATGTCTAACCTAATAGGCCTATCCGAGGAGCCTAATTGGGTGTCGCGGGACTGTATGGCATAGCCGTCAACAGCCGAGCGAGTGAATACCGGCACATTGATTGGAGCATAAACGTCTTGTGCCAGACAACGGCCCAAAGCGTGCGACACGGAAATGTCATCGGTTCGGGTCAATATGTCAATATCTTGTAAAATCATATTCTGAAGGGCCTCAACACTGATTTTACCCATCTATAGAGCTCCTCTCAGCATGGTTTAATAGACGGGGATCACGGGAAAGGTGCGAATTCCGGCAGCCTTCAATACGCTGGCAGCCTCGGCCTCATCGGCAGACGGCACAAAAATTGTCGCATGATAGGGAGGCACGCTCATCACTTTGCGCCCCGTTATCCGGATTCCCGCGTTTTTCAAGGCTCGCTCGGCCCGAAAGAAGTCAGAGTCGTTATGATCTTCGTATTGCACGCGGAAGGGAGCTGCTGTCACCGTTCCTGCATACGGCTTTCCGCTCATTGATTGAACACCTCCGTCAGATCTGATTTTTTGTCCAGGTGAATAGGTCGGCGGTTAACATTCGAACATGTTTTTCTCTATTCAGCGTAGAGAGTTCATTAATGTCGCCGAAACGCAAGGCATCCATGGAACATTTTGTCACACAGGCCGGCAACAAGCCTGCATCGACCCGGTCCATGCAATAATCACACTTAATCACTTTCCCGGTGTTGGGATTAAGTTGTGGTGCGCCGAAAGGGCATGCGGAAATGCAACTTTTGCATCCAATACACAGTTCTTCAGCGACAAACACGATGCCGTCTTTCTCGCGTCTTTGCATAGCCCCTGTCGGGCATACTTCAATACACGGGGCCGGTTCGCACTGTCGGCAATTCATGGGCACATAAGCCGTACGAAACTGATGACCGCCATGAGACTTGATTTTATACGGCCCCACCTGGATAACTCGCATAAGGCGAGGACCGACCGGCAACTCCTTTTGCATTTTGCATGAAATCTCACAGCTAAAACACCCAATACACCGATCCATATCCACCATCATGGCTAACCGCGTTTTCCCTTTCAGTGTGACGCGCGCATCTCGCCCTTCCCACGGATTCTTTTTCTGAAAGGTCTCTGGCATAATCCCTACCCCCTAGTCTCGAATTTTTGACCCTGACACTGCCATCACTTCGGCAAAGGGATCGACCCAGGATTCTTTCTCTTCGTAGTCCCAGTTCCGCTCTTTATAGGCTCCCAAAAGCACTCCTTCGCCGTTGAACAAATTCGGGTAGTTTTGTCTCAGATACGCAAGGACCTTGGAGGCCATATCATTGCCGTTGGTGCCCTTGCGATAAACCCGGACTGCCATCGATTTCCACTGAATTTGCCCGTATACCGGATCCTTGATAATATCATCAATCACTACATTGACTGTTTCATACGGATGAAAAGGTTGATAGCGATCGAAGCCGAAGTTAACCCAACAACCCCATGGCGGCACCATCTCTGTCACCCATGCCGGTCCGTCTATGCTGCCTCGGTCATTTTCAAGCACCACCGTGTCTCCGTCCTCGATTCCCAAGATGCCGGCCAGTTCGGGATGAATCTGAATATAGCGATCAGGAACCAATTCATCAGCCCAAGGCCACCAATGCCCTCCTTCATGAAAGCTGGAAGTCATGCGGCAAGTATTCAAGGAAATGGGGTATTTGCCCACACGCTGGGGATTAGCAATCCAGCTCTCGCTGGCTTCCCGGTGCCGAGGCACCCGGTCCCAACCCAATTTCTCAAGGGCCGACGAAGCCAGTTCGATCTTTCCCGATGGAGTGGGAAAACGGGAATCGGAACCGGGATAAAGATCCCCTTCTTGATACATGATCCACTTTCCGCGCAATGTCGCTTCCGGATCTTGATATGTGGTCTCCGCGTCAGTTTCGGCCGGCCACATGATACCGCCACGGGGATTGTGTTCGGGATCAAGATTTAAGGAACTCATTCCTCGGGTCATGTGGTCTTGGTTTAATAGCCAATTGGTAAACTCCTTCTCATTGACGTCGGTATCGTTATTCGTCAGCCAAGGGAATTTGTCGCCAAATCCCAATTTTTTGGCCAATTTGGCGTAAAAGAACAAGTCCGGACGATGTTCGTGCTGATATTCGATCACCTTGTTGTGCCATTGGATTAAGCGGTTATTGCCATGATGGCAAATGCTTTCCGTTTCCATGCCCATAGCAATAGGAAACGAAGCATGGGCAAAATGATAGGTGTGATTCGGGTAAATGGACAAATGCACGGTAATGAGGTTATTGCGCAATGCTCTCTCAGTCTTGGTGACATTGGGGAATTGAGGCAAGTGATTGCCATTCCAGATCAACCCGCGTATCGGATAGGGTTTGCCGTATAGCATGGCATTGATAATCACGGGAACGGAATTGTCACCCCATGGCAATAAATTATCGGCAATCACAGGTCTTCTGGGCTCAGGCAAGTCGTCAATATCGTGTCCGTAGGAGAGCGGAGGACGGGTATTATGCAACCAGTTCCATCCCCCTCCTTTGATGCCAACATTGCCGGTCAGAGCCAAAAGGGCTGCAATGGCCCGGTTGGTGTTATTGGAATTGTATTGTTGGGCCGTCCCCAAACATCCCGTGGCCATGGCCGGTTTAGAAGTGGCAAAAAGACGGGCAGCCTTGATAATAAGATTACGGTCAACCATTGTGACCCGTTCAGCTTTTTCCAAAGTCCATTCCTGACAGGCTTCTTTGTACTCTTCAAAACCATAGACCCATTTATCGACAAATTTCTTATCGTATAATCCTTCCTGAATGATAACGTTTGCCATGGCCATGAATAAGGCCGTGTCCGTGTTATTGCGCACCATTAAAAACAAGTCTGCCTTAGACATGGATGAGTTAAAGCGTGTGTCAACTCCGATGATTTTGGCACCCGCATCTTTGGCATCAAGAATCCCGCGAAACGTGATAACTTCTTGGGATGCCATTTCAGTCCCGACCATTAGAATACACTGAGCATTCTTCCAATCTGGGCTCGGATTCATCAAACGCCCAAGGCCTTCGGCCCCGAAGACATAATTCATCGCCGCCCCCGGACTTTCGCAACAAATAGGACCCTGCCCGAACACATTGGGTGTTCCGAATAAATGGCCAAAGCGTCCTCCGCCCACTTTTTGTCCCATTGAGGCCCGGCCGGTACGGAAAATTGCCAGGGCCTCCCGCCCATAACGCTGCTCCAGGAGAGTGAGACGTTCAGCCACAAAGTCTATCGCATCATCCCAACTCACTCTTTGATAAGGGTCATCCAGTGACTTCCGTATTTGCGGATAGTGTACCCGCAAGGGGTCATAATAGCGCTGAAACTGGCTGGTTCCCTTGCTGCACAACCCACCACGGCTCAAAGGGTGGGTTTCGTCCCCCATGATATCCACAATTCGACCTTCTTTGAGATAGATCTTCATTCCACAACCGGATTCACACTGATTCGTGCACGTCGTTCGTCGAACAGTATCATAATCCTTGATGGATTCTTGGGGACGATAGTCGGGTTTCAATTCGGGCATAATTTAAACCTCCTTGTTCTCTCAACTGGATTTTCAACAGAAGTGAAACGGATTTAACCAGATTTTTGGGTCAACCATGCCCAGAGACACGGCCAGCAACTGCAAAAACGGAATGACCAAAATGTTCGTGCGCTCCTTTTCCAAAGTGGCCTGACACATACCGCAAACAGTCACAACCGCCTTGGCTCCAGCCTCTTCGGCCATGCTCAGGATATTTTGGCCATTTCCTAAAGACATCTCCCTCTGGTAGCTTTTGGGTCCCCCACAACAACTCTGGGCTGATGCGAAGGGCAGTAACTTCGCCCCTGTGTTCTCAAGAGCCTTTTCCACCATGTTTGGCGTGCCTGATTCCAACTGCTCCATGCGGCAACCGTAATAGAGGACGACAGGAAGATGATCAAGATCCACGATTTTCCGTTGTCCTATTTGGTCGGGAAGATGGTGTTCGGCCAAGATGTCCAGCAGGTGTCTCGCGTTAGTAGATGGAGGCACCTCATAACCAACGACTTGCATAGAAAAACCGGTTCTTCGGCGTGTCTCGGGATTCTCTTCCATACGGCGGAACGCGCCCCGCATATTTGCCAGGCAGCTTAAACAAGAATTCACAACAGGCTTTGTTCCCGCCAAATCCAGAATGCGCAAGGGAGCGACGATACCGCTAAAAAAATTGGGTGGATCCTCAACACCGCCGCAGCAATCGTCCGGTGCCAATCTTACCAGTTCCACTCCCAGTTTTTGGGCAATTTCCTCGGTTGCCAAAAACCGTTCGTACTGGACCACGTTAGCCTGGCAGCCTGCATAATGAAAAAGAGTGAAATCGCCATCGTTTTTGTGATCGATGCTCTCCACCTCCTTTGAACATCGTATTCTCTCACCATTTTCACGAGCTTTTCTGTAGGCTTTTTTCTTAATCCGAATCTTGACTCTTAGTTGGCGTGACGAAAGGACTTAACGAATGTTATACCTTACTCGCAGCGCCATCATGGCCTCCCAGACGTTCAACCCGAAAGTCCCAGAACAATGTCGCTATTGCTGCCGTGGTATATGCACTTGAACGGAATCGTAGGTATTGCTTCCTTTGACCTATGAGAATCGGCCTAACTGGGTTCGGTATTCATTTTACTTCCCTAATAAATAAGTAGCCTACAGAATCACTGATATCTCTATTTATATTTTCTGATATCATGTTCAATTGTGAATATTAGTTTAACAACATCGAAGTTTTGTTAACTGGTCTGTCGTTTTAACCGGTAAGTGAAATTGAGACATAGTCACTGTTCGCCACTTTATCATTTCGTTTTAAGCCCAGAAAAGGACGGTGACCGACAAAGCTTGATTTCGGCACGGACTATTGTGATTTAATTTCGGAAATAATGAAGGAGATGATACGCCCACGTTATGACGAGGCCCGCGAGGTGTAGACACGTGAATACCCTTCCGCGAGAATGATGGAAAATTCTTGTCGGGACCCCACAAATACCGTCCGTGACTAAAGCCGGTCGGAGATCCGGTAAACTGCCAGAAGAATTCCCTTCCACCAGACCTTTAGGAGTAATCACCGGTTTCGTCGTAGCCCCTTTTTGATAAATATCTTAATGTCTAATCAATTTTTCGAATGGTCCAGCTTGAATACCGGACATTTGTAAAGGGTATCCAGGGGATGGAGGATCATTGTAAGTCATGAGAAGTTGCAATGATTTGTTTGGTCGTCGATAGTGTTCATCTATTTGATGTACAAATAGGTGATTTGTCTCGTCATCCGGCCATGACTTGGCTCAGCATCACAGCTATCCGTAGTGCTCCCCGGCAGTACTCACAATCCCGCCTCCTCCATAATCTCATGGCCGGGGACTGGTGAAATCTCTCTATACAAATCTAATCGATTTTTCCACAACCAATTTTTCGAAGGGCACCACTTGGATGCCGGGCGTTTGCAAGGAACATCCCGGAGGCGGCCCACGGTAAATCACCAATATTGCCAGCGACTTGTTTTGTCTTATATAACGGTCAGCTACAGGATCTACAAATGGCTGAACGGCATACTCATAAGCGGTTCGTGCAGTGCTCCACCATTCATAAAAGCACTTCCATGCCATATAAAATTCCCGTTCACCTTCGTCAGTGGCCGCAAACAATGAGCGAAAATGCCGGGTAGGCTCTGCCAAGCACAGGCCGTCTTGCGATGCATTTTCCAACTGTTCAGCCCAAGTTGCGGCAACAAGATGATTTTCTTCTTCATTTGGCCAGTGCTTTAAGTTCGCGCTGGCTCTCCACGCCTTGTCAACGTGATCGGGGCCCGAATCCGTGCTCCCGCTAAGCATAATGCCCATGTCCCGTGCGTAAATAATGAAGTTCAGACTGGCGGGAAAGTAGACCCGGACCGTGGCAGTATTCACACGCACCACTCCTCCATAATTTCATGTTTTTGATAATGAGGCCACAGTGTCGTGCAATCCGGCAACACAGTCGTGTCGCCTACGACGTCGATGGCTTTGCCGCTTAAAATTGCGGTGTAATTATGGTCTTTCGGGAATCCTCCAATGCCAACGTACCGTCCGCCGCTTTTTCCTCCGAGACCAATCCTTGACACTTCCGCTAAATCAGCGAAGGTGTCTATGACGGTTTTGATACTTCCCCATAGATCGCCCACGAGGGGATGACTTTCTCCATGTGCCGTCCCCCCTCACCAATCTCCTGAAAGCCGAATTGAGCATATAGCCCCTGGGCATCTCTTGTCACCAGGTGCCAGCGTCTCAGCCCCTGTAAAGACGGGTGAGTCAATATCGCTTCAAGCAAATGTTTTGAGAGCCCTCTACCCCGAAATTCCGGTAGAATAAAGACATCGCACAAATAGGCATACGTGGCATAATCCGAGACAATGCGGGCAAAGCCTATCATACTTCGATCTTCGTAAACACCAAAACACAAAGAATTCTGCAACGCGCGTGCAACTACATCCGGAGGAATTCCTCGACTCCAATACCCTTCGTCATGCAAATAGTTCTGTACGGTAGGCAAATCAATGCGAAGGGGATCCGTTGAAATCCTATACCGCCCTAAGTCAATCTCATAAGGAAGCACCTGAACTTACCACCTCTTCTCATTTCCGTCTAACTTCTCGGTCATTGCTTGCGCTACCTGGTGATCAGCTTCCGTTCCTCTTTCTTGCAACTTCTTCACAATCCGCCGGCGTACGTCGCCTGGCCGATTCTGGCTAAGCTTGGCTGCGGCTTGCACCCGAGTGATATCAACACGAAAACCCACAATTCCTTCCATCAGATCTTGATAAAAGAAGTCTTGCGTTTGTTGTGAGAGCGGGGATTGGGGGTCATAAACCTGCACCAACTTCGTCATGATTTGCGCCAGAACATCTTTGTCATTGATCACCCTAGCCCTTCCATAGACGTGAACGGCTGTGTAATTCCATGTCGGCACCATCTGGGGTAATTCATACCAGCTTGGAGAAATATAAGCATGCGGTCCCGAGAAAATGACCAAGACTGACTGTCCTTCAAGGTTTTGCCACTGCGGGTTAGCCCGGGCCATATGAGCAAAAAGAGCATGGTGCTCCGTATCATAAAAAAAGGGCAGATGTGTAGCCAACGGGTGTTCATCATGAGTTGTGACCAAAATACCAAAACCATTGTTCCGGATTATCGTTTCGATCTCTTCCGCATCTTCTATGCGAAAAGAATTAGGTATATACACAAACTTCCTCCATTTCCGGTCATGACTGGACACTGGGCCAAATCTTCCCAACAAACACACGGCCTGTAATCCTGCAGCTTAATCCTTTTCGTCCTCTTCGCCATGCAAAGCCGGACTCGACAGCGGGTCCAAACCCAATTGCCGAAATTGAAACGTCCAAATATCCGCTTCTTCGTTGATCTGCTGACCCCGGCTTTTTCCCACCCCATGACCGGCTTCAGGTTCAATACGGAGAAACACGGGATGTTTGGAACCGGATTCTTTCTGCAACCGGGCCGCCATTTTTCTGGCATGTAAGGGATGCACCCGGTTATCGTGCGCTGAAGTAAAAATAAAGACGGCAGGATATTTGGTATGGGGTACGACGTGATGATAGGGCGAATACCGCTCCAGCCATTGCCAGTGTCGGGGATTTTGAGGATCGCCATATTCGCTTCTCCATAAAGCAGCCACCAAAAAGCGATCATATCGAAGCATATCCATGAGTGGAACGCCAATAACAACTGAGCGTACGAGTTCCGGATGTTGGGTCGTCACCGCACCCATCAGCAGTCCTCCGTTGCTTCGGCCCGTAATGCCCAGTAAATGAGGTCGTGAATAGTCTTTTGACGGTAAATAGCGCAACACCGAATTCATATCGTCAAAAACGTGCTGTTTATCCTCAAGCATTCCGGCCCGGTGCCACTTTTCTCCGAACTCACTACCTCCTCGAAGCCCTGCCACGACATATAGACCTCCGGACTTCAGCCAAAGATGAATCCCTGGGGCATACACCGGCGTATAAGCTATGTTAAAACCTCCATAGCCGCCCACAATTGCCGGGCCGCGGCTGACTCTCTTGTGCGTGTCCTCTGCCAAAAAAATTGGGATGGCCATATCGTCGTCACCCGCTGGGACAAATTCCTGCCAGATACGAATGCCGGGCACAGGCGCACTATGAACCCCCCATTTTTCCAAACGTCCATCCGCCACCTGCCACGTAAAAACCCCAAGAGGCTGATCAAATGACGTCCATTCAAAATATACCGTGTTTGCTCGACAATCGCATGATAATCCCCGAGCTGTACCGATTCCTCCGTGGGGCAACTCGATTTCTTGCAAATCTCCCTCATCGCTGAGATATTCCAGGCAATAACGCGCGTCTTGCATCCGTAGCAACACAAATCCGGAATCGATCCCAACCGCCTCGGCGATCGGCTGCGTCGGCAAAGAAGCAAAAACAACAAACCACGTATTACCGCTTTCATCCCATTTCCTGATGGAGTCACCCGCTTGGGGATCATGATGCAGAGCATACAGTGTGCGGTTGCGCCAAAAAGGATCCATGTGAGCGGAAGACTCATTATACACCATTGTGGCCGCGGCAGACTCCCTGTCGAGGGCCATTACGGAAAGCGAGTTCCGGCTCCAACCATGGCCTGTGGAGATTACAAGCCTGGTACCGTCGTGTGAGCCATATAGCGCAAAGCTCGCAGTAGGGTCGGCGTCGGAGAAGACGTCTTTGTCCTGTTCCGGCGGCATTCCGAATTCATGGCGAAAAACGCGCTGACTGTAATACCTTCGATCTTCACTTGAACCGGGATACTTCGTGTAATAGAAAAAGTCGGCCCGAGGGGGCATATACACCGAAGCCCACCTGGCTCCCGAAATTGTTTCATCTAAGATCCGATCCCGACGACCATCATAAATATACAGCGTGCTCCATTCATCCCCTTGTCGGGACACGCCAAAAAACACATAAAGCCCATCCTCGGACAGTGAAAACCAGTCAATCGCACTGTTGACTTGGTTCACAGGATCAAAGATGGTTAGGGCATCTTGAGACCCGGCCGGGATAAACTGGAGAATATTCTGCTCAGACCCCGGCGAACGTCTGAGAAACGCCATGGACCCTTCACGAATCTTCGGAGCATGCCATTCGTCATATTGGGACAAGCGGTTCAATTCTTCGAAGATATGCCCCCTTTGCGGATCGGAACTCATGGCGTCTAAAGTCCGGCGATTTTGCTCTTGTTCAAATAACCATGTGTTCTGACTCTCCTCTTCCAACCAGCGAAAAGGATCATCCACGCTAACATCAAAAGTGCTGCCCTTATGCTCTGACGTGTTATGTCCCCCCTATTTTCTGTCTGTCAATATCAAGACTTTCTTTTCGTCTATTCGCGGATTCTGTCAATAGTTCCTGCCCCAACATACATAGATTCTTTCTCCTTTTCCCATCCTAATCGTTGCGATGGCCATTTTAGGAGCGGGAGATGATAGAGAATCTCGGCAAGTGAACGGCGCCACCCATTTTGGTATTTCACCCAAACCTTTGTCATAGGCCTGGATTTATATATTGTTTCCCCGTTATTGCCGGCCATTTCCCGCCACTACGGTAAGCCACCCAGCCTAGTCAGTCTTTTGGTCACGGTTTTTGCGCTTACTTACGCCGCCTTTTCCCCGCTCTGGGGATTATTTGCCGATCGTTATCCCAGGCGCCTCATTGCCCTTCTGAGCCTCGGCGTATTTCAGATCGGCGACGTTATCGCAGCCCTGGAACCGTCTTTTGTCTGGCTTCTCATAAGTCGTTCGGTTGCAGCCGTGGGGGCAGCCGGATTTACCCCCGCTCTTTATGCTTACATTGCCGATACCACCCCCTTAGGCATACGGGCGGGAGCGATGTCCGTGGCATCGGCGGGATTTTCCAGCGCGACTTTTTTGGGCATTCCTGCGGGACTTCTAGTTGCCAACATATGGTCCTGGCCTGCCGCCTTTTGGCTGGTCTTTATCCTGAGTATCTTTTCCTGGGGGATAAGTTGGAAGGTATGGAATCCCATCCGCCTGCCACTTAATGAGCGCCAAGTCCATATTTGCCCCAATCCCGAATTGGCGTGGAATTATGGGTTGACTATGCTAGCCTTTGCTAGCTTCGGATCGATCTATACTTATCTCCCCTTGAACCTTACCCAGCATCACCATTTTTCGCCGAACGAGCTCACTGGGTTTATGATGACCTTTGGCCTATCGGGACTCTTGGGAACCTTGGCGGCAGGATATCTCAGCGACAGAGTCGGTCACGTCCTTCTGGTGCGCTGGGGCCTTGTCAGTGAAATAGTCCTATTGTTTGGACTTCGCCAGCACTGGCAGGGCAGTCTACTTTGGATGAATCTGCTGCTTTTTTCGATGGTGACATCATATACCCCCGTGCTGAAAGCGTTAGCCAGTTCTAAAGGAGCCAAGGGTCTTGCTTTGTCGTGGAATAATGCGGCAATGTATTTCGGGTTGTCCGCAGGATCGTGGGCCATGTCTTTAATCTGGTCCCGTGGGATGTCCGCAATATATTTAGGTGCGGCTATTTTTGCAACGGGCGCTTTTCTTCTGTCTCTTCGTTTACGCGGATAACCCCTATGGTCATATTTACCAAATGCGGCTCATATTCTGAAAACAGACAAGACCCTGGAGGTGTGTGCATGATTCAAATATCCGAGACTCGTAGGTCGCTCCGGCACAAATCCCATCCATCCAAAATCATCACACCTCGTTTATGGGTTCTGATTATTCTCATAATGATGAACCTCACGGCCATACATCGGATGTTCTCTCAAGAAAGCTTGTTGGCAAACAGAATTTCCTCCAATCCCCTCATTTTGTCGAAAACCTCATATTCCAACAAAAACTCGTTGAAGACGGTGTCCACCTTTGGCTATTCCACTCCTCACCACGGGTCGAAAGACTTGTCCGGGGGCGTTCTCCCTCACCCTCAGCTAAGAGGAGAAGACAACCGGGTTGATCCCCAAGCAAGTGACGCTTCGGGGCATTTGGCAAGCCCCTCAAGTCGCATGCCACCGCCCTCGAGTGTACCAGGTTCGGTGGACAGCCAACCACGCATAAAAAGCGCACACTTGAAACCCATGGCTGTTGTATCTCGGGACGACATTCATCCTTTAGAGGCGCTTCCATCACCTAAAATAGTTCCCCCAATTCCCTATACAGAACAAGATCTGCGCCTTTTGGCTCAGGTGGTTCACGCCGAAGCCGGCACTCAGCCTTTTGTCGGTCAGGTGGCCGTTGCGGCCGTGGTCATCAATCGGATGAAGGCCCCGGGATTCCCCAAAACTATTGCGCAGGTCATCCAAGAGCCGGGGCAATTTACCTCCGTCACCAACGGATCGATCTGGCAACCGGCGGATTCTACCGCTTATCTTGCGGCCGCGGCCGCTCTAAAGGGGTGGGATCCCACTCATGGTGCCCTCTACTTTTATAACCCCTCTTTGCCGTTCAATCACTGGATGAATACCTTGCCCATTACGGCATCCATCGCCGGGCAATTGTTTTGCCGTTAATCCGAACTGCCCAACCGTTCTTTGACATCCCGGACAATATGCTGAATAACCCGGTTGGGATCCAGCAAGGACAAATCAAGCCACCGGGCTTCTTTTTCCGAGCGGAACCAAGTCAGTTGGCGTTTGGCGTATTGTCTGGTATGACGTACGATCAAGAAGTTCCGTTCGTTCTCGGTTGTTAATCCATAGGCCCAGTCTACGGTTTCCTTGTAACCAATCGCGGATAAAGCCTGGGATGAAGGACTGACCCCCCTTTGCAATAAACCCAAAACCTCGTTCGGCAATCCCAGCTCAATCATGTTGTCTGAGCGTGCGAGAATTCTCTCATACAATTGAGTCAAAGGACGGGTCAGAACCCAGTACGAGACCCGGTACGGACTTTCTTGTCCCTGTCGGGGCAAGGGCTTGCCGGTGGTCCAAAAAACTTCCAGTGCGCGGATCAGCCGATTATAGTCGCGGGGAGCGATAGCAAGATAGCCGGTCGGATCCACAGTGTTCAGGAGGCGGCGAACAATATCCCACCCCGCTTCTTCTCCAATCATTCGGATATGTCGACGGACAATTCGGGAAATTTCGAGGTCCTGGGACGGAAATAAATAATTTTGAATAAGAGCCCGAATCCAAAGACCGGTTCCCCCCACCACGATGGGAAGCTTGCCCCGTTGAGCGATTTGGCTAATCATTTCTTGAGCATAGTGTTGGTAATCGGCTACAGAGAAATTCTCACGCGGGTCAACAATATCCATGCCGTAATGGGCAATGCCTTCACGATCTTTCGCAAGGAGTTTGGCCGTGCCAATATCCAACCCGCGGTATATCTGCGCAGAATCACAGGAAATCACTTCTCCGTTCAGTTCACGCGCAATGGCCAAACTGATGACCGTTTTACCCACGGCAGTAGGTCCCGCCAGAATTAACAGAGGTTGTTTACCCCTTTCGTCCAAAGCGACGGTCCACCTCCTCCAAAGTCAGGTGCAGCATCGTCGGGCGCCCATGAGGGCACCCTCTGGGGTCTTCTACGTTTGCCATCATCTCCACCAAGGCCTGCATTTCTGCCATGGTCATAACCCGGTAGGCCTTGATTGCTGCCTTGCAGGCAGCCAGAGCGTATTTCGCCTCCTGAGTCCAAAATATGGGATGATCGTGAGGGTGAGCTCCGTCACTCAAAGATTCCAAGATTGTGCGCACAATCCCCCCTTTTTCCGTGCCGGTACTCACCAAACCCTGGGGCACAGCACGCACCATTAAGGTTGTGCCACCAACCTCGGCGATATCGAAACCCATGTCTTCGAACAGACCACGATATTCGAGCCATTTCGCCCACTCACCGGAAAGACAGGTGTAGCTATAGGGGATCAAAAGCGGCTGAGCCGTTAGAATATCCTGACCCGTACGCCGGAACTGTTCATAATACACGCGTTCATGCGCCGCATGCTGATCGATCAAATATAATCCTAAAGGCCCTTGGGCAATAATATACTTGGCTTGCCATTGGGCCAGGGGAACAAGCGCACTGTATTCGTCATGCAAGATTCCTCGCTTTTCATGATCCGCGCTATCCTGGGACCACATGAGTTGTGACACTCTTTGAGGCGGTAAAGACTCCCGCGCGTGGAATTCTGATGGGTCAGGGGAAATAGTCATGGTCAAAGGTTCCGACGGCGATTGCCGAGCCAGAACCCTTTCCACGGTGCGGTAGAGTTTGCCCGCGATATATCGCTCACGATCGAGACGGACTTCCTGTTTGGCAGGGTGCGCATTAGGGTCGACTTCAAAGGGTTTGACCGTGACAAAAATCCAAAAATAGGGATATCTGCGCTCGGGAAGATAAGGTTTAAAGGCTTCTTCCACGGCATTACGCAAGATCCAATTACTGACCCAGCGCCGATTGACAAAGAGACTCTGCCCTTGTCTGGTTCCCCTGTTTTTTAGGGGAGGGCAAATATACCCCGTGAGGATCAAATCCTCATATTCGGCCTCAACCGGTAATAGACTATCACCGATTTCGGCCCCATATAGCAAAGTAATGGCGTCCTCAATCTTCCCATCTCCGGGTGTGGTCCACAAGACTTTGTTCTGATCCTTTAATGTCATCCTGATTTCCGCATACCCGATGGCATAGTGATGCAAGAGTTGTTGAACCGCCCCCAATTCGGCATGGGTGGATCGCAGAGCTTTAAACCGAGCCGGCACGTTGAAAAACAAATCCTCTACCCGGATTGTCGTTCCTTCGGCCATCGGCACCGGAGTTAATTCCCCAACTTGTCCCCCCTCCACCACCAAGTGAAATCCATAGGGCTCACCCTGAACCCGAGACCACAAACGCGTCCGGCTTACAGCCGATATAGCGGCCAAAGCCTCTCCCCGAAACCCCAAAGTGAGGGTACGGGCCAAATCGTCCAACACGCTGATTTTTGATGTGGCATGGCGACGCACCGACAGCAACAAATCATCGCCGTCCATACCATGCCCATCATCTTTCACCGCAATCAGCCGTCTGCCCCCATCATCAATTTGTACGTCAATGTGCCGGGCACCCGCATCCAAGCTGTTTTCCACCAGCTCTTTAACCGTTGATGCCGGGCGTTCGACCACCTCTCCGGCTGCAATCTGATCGGCTACCAGGGGATCGAGTATGTGTATACGGCTCATCCGCGACTCCTTTCGGTTGCCGAAGACCGGTCGAGTCTCTCCCGCCAGCTTCGTAGCCAATCCCAGGCCTCCCGGGGGGCCAATTCGTCCAACTCCATTTGTTTTAGGGCGTCAAGCAATTCTTGACCTAAAGGATCCGGCCGGAACCAAGTAACCTGCTGCACAGGTGCTGTCAACTCCCGCGTTTGTTCTTCCCACATTTTGAGTAAATGTCGAGCCCGGGTCAAAAGAATCTTGGGAAATCCAGCTAATTCCGCCACTTCCACCCCGTACGACTTGGAAGCGGGACCGGGAACGACCCGGTGAGAAAAGACCAGTCGGCCGGTTTTCGGATCGTGGATGACTTCCACGCTCAAATTTTTCATCCGCGGATGGGTTTCCGCCAGTTTGGTCAATTCGTGATAATGAGTCGCGAATAGGGTCAGAGGAGACGATTCTGATCCGAGCCGTTCCACCACCGCCTGGGCAATAGCCATCCCGTCGAATGTCGATGTCCCACGGCCAAGCTCATCGAGGACCACGAAACTCGTGGGATCTGCTTGCCTCAAAATCCACGCCATTTCTTCCATTTCCACCATGAAAGTGCTTTGTCCGCGGTATATATCATCATCAGCACCGATACGCGCATAGATTCCCGAAAATATGGGGAGTGTCAATTCATCACAAGCTACCGGAGCCCCAATATGGGCTAGAACCAGATTCAGTGCCAATGCCCGCATGAACGTGGATTTGCCACCCATATTGGGGCCGGTTATTAGAATCACCCGCCAGTCTTCCGCAATAGACACGGAAGAAGGCACAAAGTGTGCCGTCATGCTCTCCAGCATAGGATGACGCAATCCCTTAGCCTCAATCTTTCGACATGAGCCGTCCTGCCACTTGGGAAAATGATAGGAACGCTTGGCGGCGATGTCAGCCAAGGTCGAAAACACGTCCAATTCGGCCAACCACCCACCGACTTGATTCAGGACATCACTGTGCTCTCGCACCAAGTTTACCAACGTCATAGCCTTTTGCTGTTCCCGCGTTTTCAGCTTGTCCAAGGCTTCCAGGATCTCTCTTTCCAGGTCCAGCAAGGCGTCACTGGTATACCTGTGAGCATTGACCATGGTCTGCCTGGCTCGCCAATCCTGAGGCACTTTGTGATCTTGCCCTCGACTTACTTCCAAGTAATAACCAAAAGTGCGATGATACCCCACTTTCAAGGTTTTGATCCCCGAACGATCCTTCTCTTGCTGTTCCAGTTTTGCCAATGCTTCGCGTTGATTGTTTACCAAAGATCTGAGGCGGTCAATTTCCTCATCCACCCCATCTTTTATAATGCCCCCCTCATCCCACTTGACAGGTGCATCGTTCCCAATTTCGTCTAACCGTGCCAAGATCTCTTGCATGATATGATTGGGCGGGGGTTGTGGAAACCGGTGATTGCCCATTTCTTGGACCATCCCTACGATATCCAATGTGGCTGCCAAAGCTTTGGCGATTGCCAGAAGATCTTTGGGAGTGGCCAGACCAAGACTTAAGCGCGAAACTTTCTTGGGAATGTCTGCGATTTTCTGCAGCAAATGCCGAATTTCCCGGCGTGCCTTTAGCGAATCCATAAACTTCCGGACTGCCTCTTGGCGCTCATGAATCTCCTCTTGCGAGGTTAAAGGCCTTTCCAGCCACGAAAATAACAGCCTTTCACCCATCGGGGTTCCGGTTTCATTCAAAATTGAAAATAAACTCGGCTCCGATGGAGGCAAAACATGCAACTGTCTCAAAGTCCTCGCACTTACGGCCATGTGTTGATCGAGTCGGTACCATAGAATATTGGTCAGATTCGTCGGTTCCCTGCGTTCGAGAGATGTTAAGTACCGCCAAAGCACAAAAAGAGCGGCACTAGCGACTTGATGATCTATGAGGCCAAACGTTCTCAATCCTGATGTTCCAAATTGTCGGGATAAATACTGCTCCAGTTCGCGTGAAGCGGGCACATGGTCAAACCAGTCGCGATCAGCGACCTTATTCCCGGACAATAACACCTCAGTATCCCAGTTGCTTAAAAATTCCTGAGGGTGCCACCGCTCCCATTCTTCCTGTATCCGGAGTGGGGAACGGACATTCAGCGGCTGCTCCGTCAAGTATACCGAACCTGTGGCCAATTCCGCCACGGCCAGCGCCCATTCTCTTTTGGTGACGAATAACACGGCCAAGCGGGCGGCGTGAGTGTCTGCTTCGTCGACAAAAGTCCCTGGGGAAATAATGCGCACAATTTGCCGGTCTACCAATCCTTTGGTCTCGTGCGGATCCTCCATCTGTTCTGCGATGGCGACAGTGAATCCTTTTTGTATTAGCTTGCGCAGGTATTGGTCCACAGCATGGTAAGGAACTCCGCACATTGGGGTGATTTTGTCACGTGTCGTCAATTGAACATCCAAGATTGGCGCAGCCACTTGCGCATCCTCTCCGAACAATTCGTAGAAATCTCCGAGTCTGAAAAATAGCAAAGCCTCAGGATTCTCCTCTTTCAAACGTTGGTACTGTTCTTGCATGGGAGTGATTTTTGGTTTCATGCTTTCAATCCTCCCAAACCATCGATTCTGCCTAAAGACGCCGCCAACCAGATCCCCTCGAGGAATCCATGGGGACTGTATCTGACTTCACTCCAACGATAATGCTCCATAACTTCCCCAATTACTGCCAGACCTTGAGGGAACACTTTGCGGCGCATAGAGTCCATAAATTCGAGGCGTTTGGGATTATCTTTCATTTCACGCGCCAAACGTTTCACCGTCGCCAACTGAATAATCGGCCGTCCCGCCAATATACTTACTGCATGCGCGGTTCCTCCAATCACATAAGGTGCTTCGGCATGAATATCCTCGGGCCAGTCAACCGCCGTATTCGGGGTAGCGGCACCAATCGGGAGGCTTATAGTCCGTTTGGCCGAGGCAAGTTCCGTGCTTCCCCCGCCAATATCAAGCAACCAATCCATTTCAGGCTCCTGAGCCTTCAGGGCAAACCATGACAAACGTCCCTCCATTGATCCGTCCGGAAGCCATAACGCCCAATGCCACCTATCAAAGGGATTGCGCAAATTCGGAAATTCCCGTAAGGCCTGACCACCCGCCGCGATCCGCCTTTTACAGCCCAGGGTGTCAACGATTTGCGTAAAATAGGCGATTATGTTCCCTAGCCGTTCTTCGGCGCCGGGTTCAAAGAGGTTGATAACGTATTGTTCGAAGGCTAACGGAGTCGACAAACTTTTAGCCACGAGTAAGGAGGTAGTAGTTGACCCAATTTTTAACACTGCAACCGCGCTCATAACATCTCCTAACATAAATGATAGATTGCTCACGTTCTTCCAGTGTGTCAGTATTATAACAAATTCTTGATCAGAGGCAGGTATCTTCATGACAGGAGAGGAACGCAGAGCATGGCTCAAGGATCATCTTAAAGGCACAACCCCCATGGCTGGTCATGAATTGTCCCAGTTATTGAAGGTCAGTCGCCAAATTATCGTGCAAGACATTGCTCTTCTGCGTGCGGAGGGTTATCCCATTATTGCTACCCCCCGGGGCTACCTCTTCTGGGAAAAACCCACAGGAAGTATTCGCAGCGTGGTTGCCGTTAAACATACTTCGCAGCCTGATGCCGTTCGTGATGAGCTGACCGCTATGGTCACAAGCGGAGTCATCGTGGCCAATGTGATTGTTGCCCATCCGTTATACGGAGACCTGGTGGGAAATCTGAATTTGAGCACTCTCGACGACGTCGATCGCTTTATGCAAAACGTCAAGACCTTGGGCGCCGCCTTATTATCGGAACTGACCGACGGGATTCATCTGCATACCTTGGAAGGCACGCCGGAAATGATCGAGGGAGCCAAAAGCATGCTGGCTCAAAAAGGCTTCTTATTACAACCAAATTAAAAAACGGGGTATTTTGCTATGATGGTTCACGATCCCCTGCCAGGACCCCTGAATACACTTCGCTATTCATTCAGCATTTTCTCATGCAAGTCTATTATGATACATTAATGTTATTCTACGTTACCCGCATTCTGATGGAAATAACTCAGAAGACAATAAAGGAGCTAAATTGGTGGCCATTTTCCATAGCATAGCGAATGGGCTCTTAGGTCTCGGAGTCATGGGAGTCTTCATAGGGATGTTTCTCGAGAGCGCTTATATTCCTGTCCCCTCAGAAATCATTTTGCCCTACGCGGGCTACCTGGTCTTTTTGCATCGAGCAACTTTGTCGGAGGCTATGCTGGCCGGATTGTTGGGCGGTCTTATCGGAGCCGTGTGTGCGTACTGGGTTGCACGTTACGGTGGTCGTCCTTTGGTGGAACGGTATGGAAAATACGTCTTCATCCACCGGCGTCAAATTGACCGCGCCGATCGATGGTTCCGGCGGCATGGGGATGGCGCTGTTTTCTTTGGCCGACTGTTGCCGGGCATTCGTACATTTATTTCTTTGCCTGCCGGCGTAGCGGAAATGCCATTCGGTCGATTCTTTCTTTTTTCACTCTTAGGGGCAATCCCATGGACCGTGTTGTTTACTTACATGGGATTTGTTCTGGGCAAGAACTGGCAGCATCTCGGGAGATTGACCAGCTATTTCGCCGGAGTCGTCATTGTTTTGTTCATTGCTTGGGTGGCCATGCTGTGGCGTAATCGCGCCAAAACCAATCACTGACCTCCCACCATAACAGCCAAGGAATCATCCACCATACGTAGGGCCATGGTTGCCATGATGTCGGCCATAAACCATGAGCCAAATCCTCTAATCCGACTGCACCCAAACTCACTGTTCGCAGGATATCGCTCCAGCCTTGCCAAGGGCGCAACCAATCCTGAAATGCAAAAGGAAGGACCACACCGGCAATGAATCCGGTGATCACAGCATCCAAACGACCAGTGCCCACAATGAGAACAAACAACGTACCGACCGCTTCTAAAGGTTCAATCCATGTCGATTGCAAGGTGTGGTTAAGCGACTGGTGGTGTTGAAGGTCTTGAAAGGCCTTCAAGATCAAAATAATTCCGGCCCCAATCCACCAACCTTTCAGAGAAACTTCCCCTGTTGAGTGCCACAACATAAACAATAGGATGAAGCCCAAGGCCCAGGGCAAGACAATCATATGACTTGACCGCAACTTTCTTTGACGATATAGAGCCGAGCCGGCTTCAAACCCCACGAGCGAGGCTAAACCTAATGTCAAGAAGTCCCTCATGCCACACCTCTACTTTCCCGGAACTACAGACCAAAAACCGGGTTCCTCGAACCCCAGGCGCCAAAGTGAGATCCCAGCCAAATGATAGCGACGGGCCAATTGCAATCGAGCCTCAGCCGACCGCGTGCCCATATAATACACGATATGCTTGACCCCACTTCGAATATAACCTGAATCCGTGACAGGAAATTGACCCACCGAGTGAGTGTGCCAATATATGACATAATCTAGCAGAGTATGGGATCATCAAAACGGAACGGGACAAATGAGGGATCCGAGCCGGTCTGCACTCT
>JAKACM010000068.1 GCA_021821465.1 Bacillota bacterium | reverse complement strand
AATGTGCTATGATACTCGGGAAGACCATTGCCCCGCCCATTCGGCCAAGCAATCGCCTTCTAAAATTTTTGTCGTCCAATTGTTGGGCGATCTTTAGAAAAAGGAGGTGATCCGGGTGCACCCACGATTGACACAGATGACCAGCAAGTCGGGATGAGGCTGTAAATTAGGTCCGGAGGACCTATCAAGCGCTTTAAGTTTCATTGTTCCCACCTACTCACGCGATGAGGCCGTGCTGGTTGGCAATGAAACACATGACGACGCCGGAATCTATCGTATCAATTCGTCTCAGGCCCTAGTTCAAACAGTCGACTTTCTGACACCGGTTGTTGACGACCCTGAACTATTTGGCAAGGTCGCTGCGGCCAATTCGCTGTCGGATGTCTATGCCATGGGGGGAATTCCGATCACCGCGCTGAACCTCTTAGCTGTTCCCGAGGGTGTGCTATCGCCACAAGAAGTGGGAGCCATGTTAAGAGGCGGGCAGGAAGTTCTGAATGAAGCCGAATGCCGTCTTTTGGGAGGCCATTCCATTGACGATAATGAGCCCAAGATGGGATATTCCATAACCGGACTCGTTCATCCGGCCCATATCTGGCGAAATAGCACGGCCCAAGCCGGGGATATTTTGTTTCTGACTAAACCCATCGGCAGCGGCATCGTTATCAAAGCCATTAAAGACGGGGAAACCAGCCCGGACATTATTGACGATGTGATGAGAATGATGATCACTTTGAATAAACAAGCGAGTGAGACGATTCGGCTTGTGGGAGACCCCACAGCTTGTACCGACGTCACCGGCTTTGGACTCCTGGGCCACGCCTGGGAAATGGCTGCAGGTGCCAATGTCGGCATGGAACTTCACGTCTCGGCAATTCCTGTTGTTGCCGGGGCAAAAGAACTGGCAGGGCAAGACAAGTTTCCTTCCGGAAGCCGGCGCAATCTAAAATACGTGACTCCCCATCTTGAAATCTCCGGGCAAGTCAGTGAGGGCACAATCACATTGCTTGCGGATGCCGTCACCTCAGGGGGATTGCTCTTCACGGTAAAAGAAGAAAACGCCGCTCTTATGGAAACGACGTTTTCCGATGTAGGGGTAGCTTTGTATCGAATCGGACGTGTGCTATCCGGCCCTGCCAAACTCAAGGTTTTGTAACCAGTCGTTGTTCGTCAATGGCCGTGGCTACGTCAAGAAGACGAGCCACGGTTTCTTTCTTACCCAACACCTCCAGTAACTCGAATAGTCCCGGGCCTACGGTTTTTCCGGTAACCGCCAGTCTGGTGGGATGAATCAGTTGGGCTCGCTTAATCCCTTCTCGTTGGGCTTCCCCGTCATAAACCGAAACGAGGTGATCATGATCCCAAACCCGGAGTTGATCCAGCCGTTCGGCCAAAATGCGAAGACGGGTCGGGGTTCCGTCCTCAGTGAAATGTTTGCTGACACCTTGACTGTCAAATGTCTTGGGGCGTTCATAAAAGAAGGCCAGTCCTTCCGCCAAATCCTCAAGAGTATGCGCTCGTTCCCGTCCCAGCTCCATGGTCTGCGACAAACTTGGTCCCTCGGAAATATCCAGATGTCGCGCTTCGATAAAGGGACGCGCATAATCGATCAAACTCGTGATAGACATAGTGCGCATATACTGGCTGTTCATCCATACCAATTTCTTGTAATCATATATGGCCGAGGTATGCTGAACCCTATCGAGATCAAACCACCCGGCCGCCTGATCCAAAGTCATGATTTCGGTTTCATTCGGGGCCGACCATCCTAACAGCAAGAGATAATTTATCAAGGCTTCCGGTAAGATTCCCTTATCGCGGTATTCTTCTACCGATGTCGCGCCATGGCGTTTGGAAACTTTGGTGCCGTCGGGCGCCAGAATCATGGGCAGATGCGCAAATTGAGGCAGGGGAAGATTTAACGCCTTGTAAATCAGGATCTGCTTTGGTGTATTGGAGAGATGTTCTTCCCCGCGAATCACGTGGGTAATGGCCATGTCATGGTCGTCCAAAACCACCGCAAAGTTATAAACGGGATTGCGGTCTGATTTTTGCACCACAAAATCATCCAAGACACGGTTTTCAAATACCACCCTCCCGCGAATCAAATCATCTACGACTGTTTCACCTTCCGAAGGCACTTTCATGCGCACCACAAACGGTTTGTCAGACTGAAATATGGGATCGTCAGAGGGTCTTAATCGGCACTTTCCGCTGTACCGCGGCGGAAGCTTCAGTTCGGCCAGCCTTTTTCGTTCTTGATCCAACTCTTCCGGTGTACAATAACACCGATAAGCTAATCCTTGATCAATAAGCTGCTTCACCGCCGGTTGGTGCCTTAGAATCCGTTCTGAGACTCGGTAAGGCCCGAATTCCCCATCGATATCGGGCCCCTCGTCCCAAGTGATACCCAAAGAACGCAAGCCTTTGATCATGCCTTCTTCAGATCCCGGCACTAAACGGGCGCGATCCGTGTCTTCCACACGCAGAACAAACTGTCCTTGATGATGCTTGGCAAAAAGATAATTAAACAGCGCCGTCCTGGCTCCGCCGATGTGTAGCGTACCCGTAGGACTGGGCGCATAGCGTACCCTAATCACTAGTGTCCCTCCTGAGCGGCTGATCCCAATTACCAATTTTTTCTCTATTTCTTGGGATTATGTGCATTTAGTGTAGACCACCCGCGGATAATGGGTCAAGAAAAGCACCCAGTGCGTGGCCAAAGTGATGATCATGGTTCGGAAAGCTCCGGTCTATCGAATCAAATCGTCCAAGCCATATCTTCAACTAATTTCCGGTCTTAGACAGTAAACGACAACAACTCAGCTTCTCCCCATAAAGGGCCATCAATGCCTGCCATTTCCCATGAATTCTCACCTTGTGTCGTATCATTCATACTTCTTGTCGGCCTTCTAATGCTTTGAGCAAGGTCACTTCATCGGTATAGTCCAAATCTCCTCCCATCGGCAGACCGCGGGCAATTCGCGTCACCTTAAATCCCATGGGTTTGAACAAACGGGCTAAATACAAAGCCGTAGCTTCTCCTTCCAGACTGGAACTGGTCGCTAAAACAATTTCCGTGGGGGATGTTTGCTGAATACGGACTATTAACTCCTTAATGCGCAGATCATCGGGCCCGACTCCTTCCATCGGAGAAATGGCTCCATGAAGCACATGATAACGACCTTTAAACTCACGAGTCTTCTCCATGGCCACCACATCTTTGGGATGTTCTACAACCATCACGACCCGGGGATCGCGCGCACTGCTCTGGCATATGGTGCATGGATCGGAATCGGTGAAATTAAAGCATACGGAACAATACCGAATCTCGGTGCGGGCATGTAAAATGGCGTTGGCCAACAATTCGGCCTCGCCAGGCGGTGCATTTAACAAGAAAAAAGCCAAACGTTGGGCGGTTTTAGGTCCCACCCCGGGAAGTTTGGCCAGTTGACTCACCAGATCTTGTATAGGTTCGGGGTAAATCATGTCTACAATAGCCCGGGCATATTAGGCAGATTGACACCTTTGGTTACTTCGTTTAACCGGCTACTGGCTAATTCCTGGGCCTTTTTGTGTCCTTCCCTCACTGCCGTGAGAATTAAGTCTTGCAGCATATCCACATCATTGGGGTCAACCGCCTCGGGCTGAATCGTAATGCCTTGGATTTCACCATGTCCGTTAAAAACCGCCTTAACGACTCCTCCGGTCTCCACTTCTACACTCTCATGTTCCAATTCTTCTTGCACACGAGCCATATCCTGTTGCATCTTTTGCACTTGTTTCATCATCTTCTGCATATTGTTGGAATTAAATCCCATGTTCTTATCCTCCTTGGCCGGATTCCTCTGTTTTCTTGATCGCAAGTTCTTTGCCAAACCACGAGTGGATATCCTTCACCAACTCATCGTCTGCCAGATAAGGTTTTGACGGCTCTGCCGTGGCTTGGGGTTGCTCGGCGCCTACCAATAAATAATACTGCATTTCACGACCGTAAATACGCTCCAATACTTGCTCCAGTAACGTCTTATTATGACTTGACATCATTAAATCACGGTGAGCGGGAAAGGAAAATACAATTTCCAGTGATTTTTCCTTTTGCTGAATGTTTGCCTGCTGAAGCAGTGCATATGTCGACGGTCTGGCTTGACGAATCGTCTCAAGAAATGCATTGAGTCGTTGATCACCCGAATCCGTCACCCGTGAAGAATCTTCGGAATCACCAGAGGCCACTCGGGAGGAGTCTGAATCTTTCTCGGAGGGATGTTCTGAACGCGAGTCCGGTTGCAAGGCAGCACTGCTCTTTCTCGTCTCGACTCTGTCAACAGACTCAAAGGTTGTGGCCGGATTCGAGGAGAATTCTTCACGAATTTTAAACAAGGCCAACTCGACCGACAACTGTGCCGGGAATCCGCTTCTGAGACGGGCATCCGCTTCCGCCAGTAATTCTATGGCGTGAAACCATGTGTTAACCGCAATATCTTTCGGCAGTTTTTCGTTCAGTTTTTGCAGCCATTGTTGGCGATGGCGGGGAAACACATCTTTTCCCCCTTGTCGGTAGAGAACAATATCTCGAATTTGCCTGGCAATTCCCTTCAGTACCAAACGATAATCTTTACCGTCTTGATAGATGCCGTCGAGAATTCGCATCAACTCGCCGGCATCTTTTGTATTTGCCATCATGGCGTCCATAATTTGTTCCATTATCACAGGCTCCAAGCTGCCTACCAGTTCTGCCACGTGGTGGTATGTTACGGCTTCCGTTTGTGCCGCCACGGCCTGATCGAGCAAACTTAATGCATCACGCAAAGCTCCGTCCGCATATTCCGCAATCAATTCCAATGCCTCTGGTTCGGCCTGGATGCCTTCTTCAGTCATCACTTTACCGAGCCGTTCTTCTATCAAAGTTACACTCAAACGCTGAAACTCGTAACGTTGACATCTGGAAAGCACTGTCACCGGCAATTTTTGGGGCTCGGTGGTGGCCAGCACGAAAATCACATGACTCGGGGGTTCCTCCAAGGTTTTAAGCAGAGCATTGAAGGCTTCCGATGTGAGCATGTGCACTTCATCAATAATATAAATACGGTAACGGCCCATAACCGGTGACTGATCGATCCGTTCTTTTATTTCCCGTATCTCATCAATACCGCGATTAGAGGCCGCATCAATTTCAAAAACATCTAGGTGCTGTCCCTTCTCCACAGCTCTGCAAGAAGCACATTCGAGGCATGGTTCGCCCTCTTTGGTCGGAGTTTCACAACAAATGGCTTTGGCCAATATTCTTGCGACGCTGGTTTTCCCCGTTCCGCGGGGTCCCGAAAACAAATAGGCATGGGTCAATCGCCCTTGACGCACTGCTTGGCGCAAGGTTTCCACAACTCGGATTTGTCCTGTCACGTCCTCAAACGAACGCGGACGATAAATCCGATACAGTGCCTGATGGCTCACACCGAGCGCCTCCCCGAAAGTAAAATTTAGGTCATAGAGCGGCACCGATCAGGCTGCTCCGCGGCACCACAACGTTCCCGCTTACCGCTGCTCCCTTCCGGGCCTGACGGGGTTCACAGGTGTTGTCCGCGCGGGACCCGATCGATGCGGCTCCATGGCCTACACATCACACAAAAATGGCGGAGGAGGAGGGATTCGAACCCTCGAGGCAGGATTGGCCCACCAACACGCTTTCCAGGCGTGCGCCTTAAACCACTCGGCCACCCCTCCAGGTATTCATCGTGGCGGAGAGGGTGGGATTCGAACCCACGAGACGGGTTTAAGCCGCCTACCCGATTTCGAGTCGGGCTCCTTCGACCAACTCAGACACCTCTCCACGTCTGGCTTATTCATTTTTTGTCCTGCGTCGGGAGCGAAAAAATTCCTGCAATAAAGCTTGCGCACTCTCCCGTCCCGGACCTTCACAGACTTCAACGCGGTGATTCAAACGTTTATCGTCTAATATTTCATACAAGCTTCGTATAGCCCCCGCTTTGGGATCTGCCGTCGCAAAAACCAGACGGTCTAGACGACTTAAAATCATAGCCCCTGCGCACATTATACATGGCTCAAGAGTCACCAGCAACGTCGTTCCGCTTAGACGCCAGCCTCCCAATTTTTGGGCAGCCTCGCGAATAACCAACATCTCGGCATGAGCCGAAGGATCGTGATCCACTTCCCGCCTATTGTGGTTCTTTGCCAAGATTGCGCCGTCTTCGCGAATTAAGACCGCTCCAACCGGGACTTCCCCCGATTGAGCGGCATTTTTGGCTTCCTGTAAGGCCAGCTCCATAAAGGGTTCATAATCTAGCGTGACAACAATCCCCATTTAATTGGTGCGCCCGGGAGGACTCGAACCACCGACACAAGGTTTAGGAAACCTCTGCTCTATCCCCTGAGCTACGGGCGCAGATTTTTTAACCTTGCACGATCATTAATATTACTGATGGAGTCAGGCTATGTCAAGATCGTGTAGGAAATGCACGTCAAAGTGGCGTACAGTCTTTGTCTGCCTTCATGTTGAGATTTTGCTTCCGACTCCGATCGAACTTTTGACGTTCGAACATCACCGCAATTCTCACAGATCTCAGGCAAATCTCTATGATTTCCGGATTTTTTCCTGAAAATCCTCAAAAAGAGCCCTATTTCCACAAACTTCTTGAAATCCGGACTTTCCCGACCAATGGAAAGTTCTCGCTCGTTTAGCATATAATAAGCGAGTCATGGATAAAAGAGGTGGACAAGTGAAGATTATTGTTTATACCCAGTCAGGATGACACGCTTGTACGGAGGAGAAAGCGTGGCTTTCTCAACATCATACCGAATTTGAAGAGCGCAACATTCGTGATAACGTTTCTTATATCGACGAAGTCATAGCCTTGGGCTCCCAGTCTACTCCTACGACCATTATTGAAAATGAAACGGGCCAACACGTCATTGTCGGTTTCCAAATCCGCAGTTTAAAGAATCACCTTAAATTGTAACCCTTAATCTTTGACGGCGGCAAAGAACACAATGGCTGTGAGATCACTGACATGGCCAATTGAGTCTGCCCGCTAGGACACGACCCAAACAGGTGGGATCTCCCGAGTTCTTTTGTTCGGCTATAAGGGCAATCTTCTGCATAAAATGTCCCGTCTTCTATGTCCGGCATGATCGCACATGAACTCGGTCCACAATTGTCTTCCGGCAATCAATATTTGATCTGAATAAAGGACTCCTCCTCATCGCATTTGCTTTACACTGGAAGTGGCAATTCGCATATCATTCAAAGGAGAGTCCAACTATGTTGGAAGGTATGACCATATTGGATTTCACCACACTGCTTCCCGGCCCCTACGCGACTTCGCGACTCGCCGAACTCGGTGCAACAATTTGGAAGGTGGAACCGCCGGGAGGAGATCCCGCCCGGCATTTGGGACCACAAGAACACGGCATCGGTATTGTCTTTCTCATCCATGCCCAAAACAAAACCTTGTATGAAATCAACCTTAAAACAGAAGAGGGACAGGCACTGATCCGCGACTTGATCGGCCAGACAGATGTTCTCTTGGAAGGGTTCCGTCCGGGAGTAGCCGAACGACTGGGTCTCGATTACCGGATCTTAAGCAAAATTAATTCTCGCCTCATCTATTGCGCCTTAAGCGGTTACGGGCGGTCCGGGCCCTGGGCCCATGCTGGCGGCCATGATATTAACTACATGGCCTTAAGCGGTATGTTATCTTTGCACACGGATCCTCAAAACCATCCCATTTTACCATCGATCCAGTGGGCCGATCTTATCGGCGGCCAAGGTGTGGTCGAGGCTGTTCTGGCCGCGTTGGTCAACCGCCACCGTACTGATCGAGGGCAGTTTCTGGACATATCTATCGTGGCTCAGATCAAGCAATTTCTGAAGCTTCACGCGGCAATTTGGCGAATCACGGGAATTCCCACCGGAATACCTGAACTCAACGGACAAATACTATGCTACCACTTGTACAGAACCAGCGATGACCGATTCGTGGCCTTAGGAGCATTGGAGGCAAAATTTTGGGCAAATTTGTGTAACAATTTGAACTTCCCGCAATGGATTCCTTATCAATTCAGTCGGGCCGATTCTCACAATGCCGTCTTTCGGGAAGTCCGAGATGTTTTTTTATCCCACAATCTATCCTATTGGTCAGACTTCGGACAGAGGGTCGATGCGTGCCTGACCCCCGTTCTGTCATTGCCTGAATCCTTGTCGTCGGAACAAGGCTGAATATCCAAAAGTCGACAAAGATTATCCTTCTGACGGCATATTCTCAACACCCACAGATGGGGTAATGGGGTAATGGTAGCCGAATTGCGAAGCCCTAGGTGAAGCGGCAGAAGAGTTTCGCAAAAATTTTAGCGGGTGGACTCATTAAGACCGCTCGGTAGCGGCTTTTGAGGGCCAAATCGCAGCAATCCATTTTCCTCTCACAGCGAAGACAATGGATGCACTTGAAAGTCGACGGCGAAAACTTGGGATAAGCCGCGAACGACTGCCGGTTTGACCTCATCCAACGCTATGGGGCGGTTCAATATCCTTTGCACGGACGTTACACCCTTGTCCTGAATACCACAAGGCACAATACCCTGAAAATGTTCCAAATTCGGCGCAATATTCAACGAAAAACCATGCTGTGTAATCCACTTGCTGGCCTTCACCCCGATGGCCGCAACCTTCTCGTTTCCCACCCATACGCCGGTATTGGGAGGCATACGCCCGGCACTAATGTCAAATTCTTGCAATGCACGAATCAGTGCTTCTTCCAGATTACGCAGATATCGGTGAAGATCACGACCATAACGGTTCAGATCGAAAATCGGATAACCGACAATCTGACCGGGCCCATGATACGTAATGTCCCCTCCGCGGTCAACTTCAACAACGGTAATCCCTTCCTGGTTCCTCTTGTCTTGATCCCATATCAGATTTTGCCAAGATCCCCGGGCCCCCCGTCCCAGAGTATAGACCGGTGGATGTTCTACGAGCAAAAGCACATCAGGGATCTGCTTTTGCCAAACTTTAAGGGCTACCTTTTTTTGCAAATCCCATGTTGCCTCATATTCCATTGTCCCTAAATCGACTACCCATCCAGTATTCATCTATTCATGAGGGAATTACGGGCTTTTTGGTTCGGTGGGGATTCAACCCTTCCCTTTTCCTTTCTTCAAGTATGATATGAAAGACGAAGAACCCTTCGGGTGAGAAGGGTTGTACCGGACTTAGGCAATACCGAGTGGTGTTGTCTGACTTTTTTCCTACCACTCGGCATTGCACGGCACAGGGGAACGAAGTTCTCAATACGTCCTGGCTGCCTCTTCGTCCGATCTCTAGTAAATGGATGTCGAGGGTCCAATTGCTTCCAAATTTTCCTTAACAAGCCGCACAAATTTTCCTGCTTCCGCTCCGTCCACGACTCGATGATCAAACGAAATACAAATGTTCATCATAGACCGAATAGCCACCATGTCCTGAACTACGACCGGTCTTTTGACAATAGCTTCCATGGTGATAATGCCGACCTCAGGCGCATTGATAATGGGATAGGTCAATACGGTTCCGATAGCTCCCGTATTGTCTACGGTAAAAGTTCCGCCGCTTAAATCATCCATGGTCAGGCGCCCCGTACGTGCCCGCTTGACAAGATCTTGGGAAGACCTGGCCAATCCGACAATGCTTTTGTCATCCGCATTCTTGATGACCGGAACTATTAACCCCCGCTCGGTCGCGGTAGCCATGCCAATATTGATCCGCTTCTTCATAACAAGGCTGTCGCCATTCCATTGCGCATTCATTTCCGGAACAGCTTTTAATGCCTGGACTGCAGCTCTCAGCATGAAAGGAACATAAGTTAATGAGATCCCTTCTTTGGCCTTAAATTCGTCTTTCAGTTGATCACGCAAAGCAACCAGCCCACTGACATCAACCTCCATCATAAGCCATGCGTGGGGCACAGTCGTCTTCGATCGAACCATTCTTTCCGCAATCACCTTGCGAACCGATGCCAAAGGAACCATTTCGTCTTCGGGGTCAACAACCGCAGGAGCTCCTTGCATAACGGGTGTCTCTATCGCCGTTGCTCTCGGTGTCGGAGACACGGCTTGAATCTTTTCTGTCTTGGGTTCGGGAGATATGTCGCCGGGTTCAGGCACAGATTGGCGCTTTTCCGACAGGGCCTTTAAAATATCCCGACGCGTTACCCGACCTTTGGCTCCTGTTCCGGATATGGTATCGGGGTTCACGTGATTTTCCGATGCCAATCGGCGGACAGCCGGTGAATAACGGCCTCGCAATGATTCTTCGCTTATTGAAGCCTCGGAGCCGGCTTCCGGCATCTGTTTGGATTCGGTTGTTGCCGCCTTTTCTTGAGGCTCCGCCAACGGTTCTTCCCCTGGCCTGTCTTGGGTTTGGGGCGCAGCGGATTCTTGCTCTCCTGACACGGCAATCTCGCAAATCGGTGCGCCGACTTCCACGGTTTGCCCTTCTTCCACCAAAATCTTACTCAGGGTCCCCCCGACAGGAGCGGGCACTTCGGCGTTTACTTTGTCCGTCATGACTTCCAATAATGATTCGTATTTCTCGACAGCATCCCCAACCTTTTTCAACCACTGTCCGATCGTGCCCTCGGTTACGGATTCTCCTAATTGCGGCATCAATACGACTTCTGCCATTGTTCTCCTCCTTGCCATTCCAAGGTCATGAAAATTTTAGCTCTAAAATTTGGCTAAATTCCTAGCCGCCTCGGTAATTTTGTCACTGGTGATCATAAAGGCATGCTCTAAAGGTGGGCTGTAGGGCATTGCAGGGACATCCGGGCCGGCTAGCCGCCTGATTGGCGCATCCAGGTCGAACAAGGCATGTTCCGCGATTAACGCACTGATTTCTCCGCCAATTCCGCCCGTCAAATTGTCTTCGTGGACAATCAGCACCTTTCCGGTTTTCTTGGCGGTTTCTAATATCATCTGCACATCTAAAGGGCGAATACTGCGCAAGTCCAAAACCTCGCAAGAGATCCCCTCTTTCTCCAGTGTTTCCGCGGCTTTGAGTGCATAGCTGACCATAAGACCGTAAGTGATAATCGAGATGTCCTGTCCCGGTCGTTTCAGATCCGCCTTCCCGATGGGAATCAAATAGCGTTCGTCCGGCACTTCGCCTTTCAGAGATCGGTATGCCGCCTTATGTTCAAAATACAGGACGGGATCTTCGTCTTCGACAGCCGATGCCAATAAACCCTTCGCATCATAAGGCGTTGCGGGAATAACCACTTTTAATCCGGGAACATGGGCAAAAAATGCTTCCACACTCTGTGAATGATATAACGCACCGTGCACTCCACCGCCAAAAGGTGCACGAATAACCAGGGGCACCCCGAAGTCTCCGTTGGAACGATAACGAATGCGTGCGGCTTCCTGGACGATCTGATTCACAGCAGGAAAAATGAAGTCGGCAAATTGAATCTCCGGGATAGGTCTTAGCCCGTTAACCGCCGCACCAATCGCGGTGCCAATAATCGCCGCTTCCGCTAAGGGTGAATCGATAACCCGCTCCTCACCGAATTCTTTTTGCAATCCCTCGGTTACACGAAAGACTCCACCCCGCACTCCCACATCTTCACCGTAAATAATAATACGACTGTCACGGCGCAGTTCTTGCCTTAATGTTTGGCGAATTGCCTCCAAATAACTCATTACTGCCATTCTTACTCCCGGCACTGTTGAATAACATTTCCCTCTTTCGCCGGGGCTGCCCTCCTTATGGTGATTGCTCATTATGAGCATTCAAGGGAAATGATTGAACTCTTATTCCGCGTAGACATGGCGTGCCAATGTGCTGGGGTCCGGTAACACCGCTTTTTCCGCAAAGTCTGTGGCGTCGTTGACCTCGTCTTTAATGCGTTGTTGCATCGCCTTCAGTTCATCTGCCGTCATCACGTTTTCGTCAATCAGCCGCTTTTCAAATGTCATGACCGGGTCTCTTTTCTTCCATTCGGCTACTTCTTCGCGTGAGCGGTAAGCCCTGTCATCATCATCACTGGAATGCGGAACAAACCGGTAGGTTTTCGCCTCAATCAAGGTGGGGCCTTCGCCCCGTCTGGCACGTTCTGCGGCCTCCGCAGTGACTTCATAAACCTTAACAGGATCGTTGCCGTCAACAATCACGCCCGGAATTCCATAACCCTGAGCTCTGGCCGCAACGTCCATAATGGCCATCTGTTTGCGGGCCGGCACCGAAATGGCATAACCGTTATTTTCGTTCAGAAAAATAACCGGCAATTTGTGTACCGAGGCAAAATTCAAGGCCTCATGAAACTCTCCCTGACTGGTCGACCCTTCGCCGAAGGACGCCAAAGACACCCGCCCGTCCTTAAGAACTTTAGAAGCCAAAGCCAGTCCGGCAGCATGGACATCCTGAGTTGCCACAACAGATCCTGTTGTCATAATATGGCTTCGTTTAAGCCCCCAGTGAGCAGGCATTTGTCTACCTCCGGAATTGGGGTCATCTTTCCGTCCCAGCAAATGCAACATGATCTCACGTGGAGTTTCCCCGTAGGCTATGACCATGGCCAAATCCCGGTAATACGGAACAATCCAGTCTTCGCCGCGGTTTAAGGCCATCACCGATCCCACCTGAGTCGCTTCGTGACCGTTGGCGGAATATACAACCGGTGCTCGGCCCTGACGGTTTAAAATCCACATTCTGTCGTCCACGGCACGGGATAATGCCATATAATAGTACATTTCTTTAAGTAGTTCCGGGGTTAGCTTCACTTTCGCCACAATATCCCCACTCCTTTCACAATTCGGGTCGAATCTGGTTTTTACGTCTGGGATGAATAATACACATGATCCAGTAAAGTGGATGGATCGGGGTATGGTGCCTGTTCGGCGTAATCGGTGGCATCGTCTACCACCTCGCGGACCCGGCTGAGCAAAGCTTCTTCTTGTTGATCGTCCCATTGTTGGTGTGTTGTCAGCCAGTTACGGAACACAATAATAGGATCGTCGGCTTTTTCACGCATGAGTTCACCCTGGGGCCGATATGCTCTGTCATCATCATCACTGGAGTGCGGAGTGTAACGGTGCGTCTTTGCCTCTATTAAGGTCGGACCCTCACCACT
The DNA here is from genome assembly GCA_021821465.1 of Bacillota bacterium. GTDB lineage: Bacteria > Bacillota > Sulfobacillia > Sulfobacillales > Sulfobacillaceae > Sulfobacillus. The sequence continues at coordinate 13,398 of JAKACM010000068.1, read as the reverse complement.
GAGTGCCCTTTCACGTGCGGCCAAGGCTGCTTCATAAACCGCGAGAGGATCCGAGCCTTGCACCACCACCCCCGGGATACCGTAGCCCGAAGCCTTGTCGGCCACATTAATTATCGACATTTGATGAGCCTGGGGAACGGAAATGGCATATCCGTTATTTTCTACCACGACAATCAACGGCAACTTGTGCACTGCAGCAAAATTCAACGCTTCGTGAAATTCACCTTGACTGGTTGAACCCTCCCCCAGAAAAGATGCAGCGATGCCGGAGATACCGCGCAGCTTCATCGCCAGAGCTAATCCCGCAGCATGTGTCACTTGCGTGGTAACCGGTGACGATCCACTCAAAATGTGCTTGGCGTGTAGCCCATAATGCGAGGGCATTTGCCTTCCCCCGGAACTGGGATCGTCCCTTTTAGCAAGAAAGCCCAACATCACTTCTCTCGCGGTCATGCCAAATGCCAAGACCACGGCCAAATCCCGATAATAAGGCGTTATCCAGTCTACGGACGGATCCATTGCCAAAGCGATCCCCGCCTGGGCTCCTTCCTGTCCCTGGCAAGAAATAACGAAAGATGCCTTCCCTTGACGGTTTAGAATCCACATTCGTTCATCGAGCCTTCTGCTTAGCACCATGTAATAGTACATGGTCTTTAATTTTTGCCAGTCAACTGGTAGCCCAGAGAGTAATTCTCTCTGCGCCATGGCGTCTGCCTCCCTCCACATTCTAAAAATTCCCTGGAGTGTCTCAAATATGAATAGCCATGCCGTCCACGGCCAAACCTGCTTCGTGGAGAACCTCGGAAACCGTCGGATGCGCATGTACACTTTCTCCAACTTCCCACGCGGTAGCTTCCAAGAATTTGGCGAGTGCCATCTCATTAATGAGGTCAGACGCGTGAGGCCCTACGATATGTGCACCGAGTAGTGCATCCGTTTTCTTATCGGCTACTAATTTTACCATGCCATCGGCCTCGCCCAAAATGAGCGATTTCCCATTCGCCCGGAATGGAAAAGTTCCCACTTTTACATCAATCCCTTGAGCCCTGGCTTCTTGTTCACTGATACCCACGGAAGCGACTTCAGGACGGGAATAGGTCACCCGGGGAACCCGGTTAGGATCCAACAACTCCGGATCTTTTCCGGCGATCGTCTCCACGGCTATCATTCCCTCATGAGCGGCCACATGCGCCAAAAGATAGCCGCCGATGACATCACCTATGGCGTAAATATGAGGAATATTGGTTCGATAGTGATTGTCGACGGCAATAAATCCTCTTTGTATCTCAACGCCCGCCTGCTCTAATCCGAGGTTTTCGATAATAGCCTTGCGTCCGACGGCAACCAGCAAGACATCACCTTCTACCTTGACGCGAGTCTCGTCGGATTTGGCTACTTCGGCACTGATGCCCTCTGGGGTCACTTGCAAGGAAGCGGGATCAAACGTTGCCGACGTATAGATCGTAATTCCACGTCGACTTAATAATTTGGTCAGTTGTTGACTAATCTCTTCGTCATCCTGGGGAAGTATGTGGGGCAACATTTCCACCATGCTCACCTTGGATCCAAAATCATTGTACATTGAGGCAAATTCGACACCAATGGCGCCGCCACCCAGTATGACAACCGATGGCGGAACATCCGGACGGTTCAGCACATCATCTGAACTTAAAATCCGTTTTCCGTCAAACTCGACTCCCGGTAGGGAACGCGCGACGGATCCGGTAGCCACCAAAATATCCTTAGCCTCCAATTCTACCGACGAATCGTCTGATAAGGTGAGCGTCACAATTCCCGGAGCCTTGAGCTTGCCATATCCTTGAAATACACTGACTTTGTTCTTTTTCAGCAAAAATTGCACTCCACGGTAAAGCTGGTCGACAACCTTGTCCTTGCGAACAATGGCTTTGGGATAGTCCAATGCCACATCTTGGGCACTTAGTCCATAATCACCGGCATGTTGGAACATGTGAAAGAGTTCCGCAGTATTGAGAAGTGCCTTAGTCGGGATACACCCTTGATGTAAGCACGTACCGCCAACCTTGGCTTTGTCGATCACAGCCGTTTTCAAACCAAGCTGGGCAGCACGAATAGCTGCAACATACCCTCCGGTGCCGCCACCTAAAACAATCAGATCAAATCGCGTTTCTGCCATTCCAATTAGGTCCTCCTCATTTTCGTTCCTGTCACTCTGTCTCAAAAAGCCCACGCTTGTCCCATTTCTCCCGCCGAATTCTCCTTAATCCGCTTGATAACCTGTGCCAGTCCTATAAAGGACGGAACTTTCACATAGCGCCTGGCTGATCAAGAGCTTTTGATCACAAGGCGCAAACGGCGCTTCGAGCGGAACATAAGAATTTTCATTAGGAATACACTTATCTGTCGCGTTTTACACTTCCTTGGGGACAGCTTTATCACGACAGTCCTCCTGTCTTTCGATGCCTTAGGCATTGAGACTGAGAAAGAAAAGGGGATAAGTTATGATAAAGGAGCAAAGTCTCGGCTTGAACTCTCCCTGTGTCACCGAATTCCCGGGACAATTCTTTATCACCCGAATTCACCATGCATAGTAGTTTCCCAAAGCCGTAGGCAAGGTTCACATTTACCGGGTGCCAAATTGCCCTGCCTCGGTGCCACCTTCTATCGCGTTCGGCTTCGGGTGCCATAAGATAGCCCGCAGCAAACGAAACCTGGTGCTTCCCCACACCTGTGGAAAAACTCTGCCCCTTTACGCACATTTTCCCCACCCTTTCAGACTATTTGTAGCCTAACGCTTTGATGGATAGCCTGCAAGCGTTGTTAGTTACCGAAATATTTACCCTATTTTAACTTTGCCATGCATAGGCATTAAAGTGCAGGTGGTGATGCGTCATCACCTTAAAGGGCTCAGCTTTTTCCACTCCGATTTTTTTCCCGTATTCCTGTGCATGCAGCGTTAAATACATCATCAACTGAGGTCCGCCGGGCGGCGCAAACTGGCTCTTGTGTGCCTCTAAAGCAGCCAATTTGCGGTCAAAAGTTCCACTCACATCGATATAGGTATTGGGCCAGGCACTGCCGTAAAAAGCAATGTTCGGAGACGAAATGGGTGTTCCGGCTTGTTGGAAAGCAAGAGAAAAGGGGGCCATAATCACTCCTGTGGCCACCGCATGGCCTAAAACTCGGTGATCGGGGTGGGCTTCATAAGGAAGCCAAGGATCCGGAGCCATGACAAAGTCGGGCCGATATTCACGAATAACGCGCAACACATCGGTTTGGAGAGCGCTTTCATGGACTCGCAGCATCGTATCCGGGTATGGCCAAAAAATCACTTCCCCGCCCCCTAGAATCTTCAGAGCCTGCTCTTGTTCCTGCTTGCGGAGATTTCCCAGTTCCTTACTAGCGTCTCCCGTCTCTTCTGTGCCTGCTTGCCCCACGGTAGCTACGACATAGATCACCTCACATCCCTCATTGATCAACCGAGCGATAGTCCCACCCGCTCCGACTTCGTTGTCATCGGGATGGGGAGAGAAAGCCAAAAGCCGTTTGGCTTTCATCAAATCGGGAATGGGCAAAATAGCAGATAAATCCATCTCCTACCCACCTTTCTCATCGTCTGGGTCCCGAAGCTTTTTCTTCTTCCAGCGGTTCTGATCTCGCGTGCGAAACTTGGTCATAACGGCTTCGAATACCTGATCCAAGTCGAGTTGCAGGGAATTCGCAAAAGAGACGAGCACAAAGAGCATATCGCCCAATTCCATAGCCACTGAGCCCTCAGGTTCAGTGGCCTTCTTGGGTTTTTCTCCAAACGCGTGATTCACTTCTCTTGCCAGTTCCCCAAGTTCTTCGGTTAAACGCAAGATCATGGTCGACGGGGAAAAATAACCTTCTTCAAATTGACTGATCCAAGCATCTACCTCTTCTTGCATGTCTCGGACCGTCATCACACCAGCACGTTGGACGGACGTTGGATAAATTCTTTGGAAAAGGCCCGATCATATTCCGTAGGAACTTGAATTGTCCCTCCCAGTACCTCCGCCGCCGTGTTCGCCCAATAGGGGTTTCGCAACATGCCGCGAGCGATCGCAATCATGTCCGCGTGTTGCTGCTGTATCACCGATTCTGCCAATTCCGGGGTCTCCAGCATGCCCACGGCGATGACCGGAATATTCAAGTGCTCTCGCAGTGCCCTTGCGTAAGGCACTTGGTACCCCGGAAAAGTATTGGCCATGACCGGAGCATTGCCTCCGGAGGACACATCAAACATGTCCACACCGTGTTTTTGGTAAGCCTCAGCCATTTTTTCCAACTCGGCAAAGCTGTAGCCGTCCTCAACATGCTCTGCCGCGGAAAGTCGCATGATTAAAGGCGTTCCATGCGGAAGATTGCTTTTAACGGATTGGACTACCTCCGCACCAAACCGGACCGGATCCTGATATTCATCGGTCCGGTGATTAGATAAGGGGGACATGAACTGGTGCACGAGATAGCCATGAGCGCCGTGAATCTCTATGACATCGGCTCCCGCTTTCACTGCCCGTTTAGCCGCCTGTCCAAATTGGTCTACCAGGCGATGAATGTCGTCGATCGTTAATTCTTGAGGAGTGCGGTAATGATCAGAAAAAGGAATAGCAGAGGGAGCAACCGGTGTTAATTCCAAGGATTCTGTCTTGCGTCCGGCATGAGCAATTTGCACGCCGATCTTGGCTCCATAACTGTGAACCTGGTCCATGATGCGTTGAAAGGCCGGAATTTGATCGTCGGACCATAGTCCTAAATCGCGGACGCTGATGCGGCCGTTTGGGTCGACATCGGTCATTTCCATCATGATAAGTCCTGCTCCGCCTATGGCACGTGATATGTAATGGACATAGTGCCAGTCATTGGGTTTTCCGTCCTCATCCCAAACCGAGTACTGGCACATGGGTGACATCATAATACGGTTTTTCACGGTGAAGTGATTGAGTGAAAATGGTTCAAACAATTTAGCCATGCCAGTTCCTGCCTTTCGCAATGATGTTGTTACCGAATCTAATGTCCTTGCATAATCTTCAAGGGAACTGCTTTCTTAACCCCTCTCGGCCGCCATCTTACTTTATGCCTTATGATAAGGATGGTGATGAAGAATACTGAAGGCCCGATAAATCTGCTCAACCGCTACCAATTGCGCCAAAGCATGAGGCAATGTCAGGACTGACAGCGACCACCGCCAGTCAGCACGCTCACGCACACGCCGCGCCACCCCTAAACTTCCTCCGGTCACAAAGCTCAGCCGTGCGCCTTGCTCCTGGTATCTCTGCATTCTGCGGCTGAAATCCCAAGAGGTGAGCTGCTCCCCCGTAATGTCCAACAAAATCACAAAATCAGGCGACGCAATGTGCTTGAATAAGGTTCGGGCCTCACGCTCCAGTACCTCATTTTCTTGCCCCGGTCGGTAGCCAATTTCCGTCGTGACCTCCCAGTCTAATGGTTGCCACGGTTCCAGACGTCTCCGATATTCATCAATCGCATGAACAATAGCAGAATCCTTAGGTCGACCTACAGTCACTAATCGCCAACGGTGAGCCATGATTGTGTTATACGGCCCTTTCCAATTCTCTTGCACCATCACTCCGGTTACAATCACTAGTGTACCAATTTTCTTCGCAATAATCAGAAGCTCTGTCCTTGCTTGTACTATTAGCCTGTCACCCGTCATAAATATTAGTGGAATGTATCGCGCCCTCTTGGTAAGACTATATTCGGCCACTGCCCTATACCCAGGGCAGATACATGACTCACGATACCACCTATTAAAAGGTATCACTCATAGGAAGGAATCACAAAGAGGGACGGAAGTGAGGAGGCCCAAACTTTGATGCAAGACGATAATCCCGCCGAAAACCGAAGTACGGCCAGTCATGCCTTCTTTTCAGCCGTTGGTACGACTTTTGGCGGCGGAGCGGCGCTGACTTTGATTAACGCGGCCGTGAACTGGAAGTCACTGCCCTTTTCTCATATCATTATTCTCATTTTATCGACACTGGCCAGCGGCTTGCTCCTTTCCCTTATCTGGCCCGGGCGTCCGGAAAAAAGTTGGTCTTTGACCCGACATATTCTTTGGATCAGTGTACTGGCGGTTGCCACCACGATCCTGGCCACTATCATTTGGCCCTGGTATTGGCAGTGGATTTTCCCCCATGGCGCCTAAATGGGATATTCCCTAAAGCAAACGAAATCCGTCCCCAGCGAGGACGGTATATTGTGTGAGACCATTGGTTGCGTCTAACAGAATTCCACAAAACCGTTCCCTATCGCGACATCCCCGATATATCCCAGTGCAGTGAATGATAGAAATATCGTACCCATTGGACGACAGAGAATGATTGGCACAAGCACTCCCCTCCGCGCCTGCGATGATCTCACTTAGGAAAAAAACCGACAAAATTCCATTACACCATTTCCCGAATGTCGCAACTGCGAATGGGTGAAGAATAGCCGTCAGCAAAAAATAACACGGAAGCCCTGCGGTTTATCACCATACTTGCCCAACATGACACAGCACATTAAGGAAGGGAGATCATCACCAAAGACGTAATGACCGATATTGAATCCACAGCATATCCCCATCTTGCCGATAGTTTTGCCTCCCAATTTACGTGTGGCTGACAGCATCGGCATAAACGACTTTTTCGCGATGTCTTCCAATCTGAGATGACCCGATAATTTCAAGGTTCACCCTTAAGCCATAACCCATGATCACAAGGGGTAGGAGTGACTAACCCTTCGCCTGGTTGACATTTTGGATAGCAGAATACGTGACGTTTGTCAATTTTTTTACTGTAAACTCTCACCTCAATTCCCTGACTACTGTCACGAATTTGAGTAAATTATTACGGATGACTCTTAAAGTTCATGTCAGAGTATCCCACACTACTTATGGAACTTGTAATATTGTTTGATGTGTTATCGATTATTTGTGCAATCCATGTATTGACTTTGTAAGATAATACGTGTTAAAATTTCGCCACTGCGTGGAAGACATCTGGGGTCAAATTTTAACGTTTGTTATTTTGCCTAATAAATTTTGTAAGGGAGGAAAGGTCTTTGGTAGCGAACTATATTCCCGCTCCCACATTTGTCAGCCCCGGTGACACCGCATGGCAGCTGACTGCTGCAACCTTGGTCGGGTTAATGAGCATTCCTGGGTTGGCAGTCCTGTATGGTGGATTGGTCAAGAAAAAATGGGCGGTAAATTCGGCATTAATGGTATTTTATGCTTTTTCGATGGTACTCATTGTATGGGTTCTATGGGCTTACAACATGGGATTCGGTCATCCTTTACAACTGGGCCCCGGCATTTTATCACGGATTGTCGGCATTCCGGGTCCGGCCTTGTCCTCAGCAATGTTGGAGGGGCGAGCTTATGTTCCTTTATTGAATGGCGGCATGCCGGGACTGCATATGCCAATGTCCTCTTTGGTCTATTTTCAATTTGTTTTTGCGGCCATCACCCCCGTGTTGTTGGCGGGAAGTGTCTTGGGCCGGATGAATTTCAAAGCCTGGATGCTCTTCGTCCCCATATGGTCCACACTGGTCTATAGTGTTAATGCCTTCATGCTGTGGGGAGGCGGTTGGCTGGCAGCGTTGGGTGTCGTGGATTTCAGCGGAGGATATGTTATTCACGTCGCCGCCGGTATTTCAGGATTTGTCGCAGCGGCAGTGGTCGGACCGCGTTTAAAGAAAGATCGACAGAGTTTCAATCCGAATAACTTGTTAGCTGTGGTGACCGGCGCCGGCCTCTTATGGTTAGGTTGGAACGGATTTAATGGAGGAGACCCCTATTTTGCTAACATGGACGCCTCCGCCGCCGTGCTTAACACGAACGTAGCGGCTGCAACAGCTCTGGTTTCGTGGCTAATTATGGATATGATGTCCTATAACAAATCATCCTTGCTGGGCGCGATCAATGGCATGATTGCAGGACTCGTGGCTATTACCCCTGCCGCAGGGTATGTCAATGGTGAAGGAGCTTTATTAATCGGAGTCGCGGCCGGTGTTATTCCTTGGCTTACCATGAACAAATTAGGAAAGGTTGGCATCTTCAAAAAGGTTGACGATACTTTGGGCGTCGTTCACACCCATTACTTTGCCGGAGCGGTCGGAGGATTAATGACAGGACTCTTGGCCGATCCTCATGTCATGGAATATATAGGGAAAACCGGTTTTTCGGTAACAGGGTTGTTTTACGGAAATCCCAAGCAATTCTTTCTGCAGATTTTAGGCTTGGCCGTCATAACCGTCTATGATGGATTTATGACCTTTGTCATCCTGAAGTTAATCGGTCTGGTCGTCCCCTTACGGTCCTCCGAAGCCGAGTTGACTCACGGCGATATTCGAATACACGGTGAAATGGTCTATGAAGAACCTATACCGATAGGGTTGATGGGCGGCGAGGAAGTTCAAGAACAAGATGTCTGACGAAGATTAAAATGCACTTAAATAAGCGCCAAGAAAGCACCCGCTTCAAGAGTTGCGGGTCCTTTTTTTGATCATTTTCTTATTTCTTTCTCCTCCTGCCCGTGACAATGTTCTGATCCATCCACTTCCCAAGTGTTCTCTTCTTGTGTCAGTTCAAGCCTCACTGATTAACCCCCCGTCCTACACCGCACACCTTTTCGTCATGCGGATCTTACATCACACAAAGAATCATGGCTCGAGCTTAGGCAGACAGTGATATGATTACGTGCACTCGCCCTCTCCCATTTTCTGTGGCCTTTCAACCACTTCGAGAGATTCGGGGAATCTCCCCTAAGCGCAGACGAACTGTTAACGGAAAGTTGCCCCGTAGTAATCCCACCCGAACAACCTTGCCCACTCCTATTCTTTGAATTATCGGAAGTAAATCTTGGACTCGATGCACGGGGATATTGTTTATTGAGACAATGAAATCGCCATTTCGGATTTGGGCTTGAGCCGCAGGCCCCCCCGGGACCACTCTCACTACCAGTAACCCAAGAGAATTCCCTCCCGCGGACTGCAATGAAACTCCCAACCAGGGCCGGCGAACATGACCGTAATGAATAAGCTGCTGACTAATGAACTTAACGGTATTACTGGGTATGGCAAAACCGATTCCCCACCTAGTGATCGACAGAGTGCCCCATTTATGGTAATATCTACCTTATGGCATAGGGGGTTGATGGCTCGATGTCTCTACCCATGAGGCGCCCTCTTGGGAAAGGGACGGCTCTGAGGATCTGGCAGAGCGGTGTGATTGATAGAACAACTCCAGAAGGTCATACGCCAGTTGTTCACATTGAGCCGGGGTTAACGTGCCCACGGTAGTGATCTTCATCATGATCACACTCCTTTGGCACACGATATGAAAGGGATTCGGCGAATAGACATCACAGAAGAGGAGGATGAAAATGCGCGCACTGGGAGTGGCCCGGGTATCGACTCAGGAACAAGCACAGGGTGATCGTTATTCAATTCCGCATCAACGCCAACGAATTACCGACTACTGTCTTCAAAGGAATTGGGAACTCGTGGACATGATCGATTACGTCCAATCAGGGGGATCCAATTACCGGGAACTACAACACATCATGCAACGTATCAAACAAGACCATATTCAAGTGGTGGTGGTTAATGAGTTAGATCGCCTCGCCCGCGATATGGTCTCGACCTTGCTCTTTTTGGAAGAACTGCAGAAACTCTCCTGCCGCTTCGCGGCGGTGTCCGACGATTTGGATCTCACGACACCCGACGGGGAATTAAAAATGATGATTCTCTCGGTCTTTGCCCACTACTTCCGCAAGCAGTTGGCCCGCAAAGTCAAAGGCGGGATGGACGAACGGGCCAGGCAAGGCAAACACCATGGAGGGCGTCCGCCCTATGGGTTTCGCTTTGTCGGCGACAAACTCGAACCCTATTCGGAAGAAGCGGTGATTGTCCGCCAAATTTATGGTTGGTATGTTCACGAAGGTATCGGAGCCCGAGAAATTGCCAAGCGCCTTAATAACCAAGGCATCCCCACCCAACGGGCTCAAGGACTGTGGGCATCTCCGGAAATTTTACGATTATTACGCAAACCCGCCAATGTCGGTGACTTGCAGCATGGTGCACTGCAATTTGTTAAAGACCGCACGGGTGTTACGCATAAACACCATCGTACCGATGCCCTCATCATCCCGGATGCCCATCCGGGGATCGTTGATCGCGAAACGTGGGATGCCGCCCAAGGGATTATGCAAAGCCGGGGGCAGCACAGCGGACGTCAAGCGGACAGTCCATATCTACTCAGCGGACTCGTGCACTGTGGATTGTGCGAGCGAAGCATGACCGTCATCAAAGCCAGGAAGGGACGACGCTACTCCTGCCGAACCTATCACATGATGGGGCAATGCCAACCGAATTCTGTTCCGGTTCCCGACGTCGAAAAGGCTGTGATTGAAGATTGGCTCAACCGCATGACCCATCCCCGCAGAGAAGATATTCAAACTTGGGTGGAATGGAAAATACGGCATGACCCGCATCAGACCGAGGCCCTGCGCGAATCGGCCCGCTTGGAACGGCGCTTGGTTGATGTGGCCAATATGCGGCGCCGAGCTGAGGATGCTTTACTCCAAGGCGCCTTTACCATTCCCCAATTTAAAGAAACGCAACACCGTCTTGACCAAGAAGTAAGCCGACTGCACAATACCCTCCAGACTATCAAGGCGGAACTTCAACGGCCAGCTACAACGGACGAAATCCAGCTCTTGCAGGCGGAACTGCAAACCGCCACGGCTACCTTTCAAAACGCTTCCACTTTGCACGAACGCCGAGAATTATTGCGACGCTATATTCACCATATTGCCATCCTCCCCGGTGAAATCCGTATTTTCTATGCTCCGGAGTCGGAAAAAACCGACGTCCCATCCCGTTCTTCCTTCCACCGCGGCCAAGGTGCCCAGCCTGCAGTTCCCCCGGTGTAGGAACGCCGCGGTCGGCTAATGAAGACGAAGTAGAGAGCTAAACCGACAATCAAACACGAAGACGGAGTTATAAGCTGTTGAAGGGCGCACGTATCATCCCAATCACAACATTTCTGGGATGAGGTTCCAGAAAATCAGAAGGGGTCAGGACACTAAAAGATGTCTGAATCTCAGGCGCGTGGAAATCCTTATCGCCCGTAACCAGAATATCGGGCTGTGGGACCATAGCGGATACCGGTGTGGAGAGATCTGCGGGATCGCGGATTGGCAGAAGTGCAACGGCTGATAAATCCACAGGTGTGTAAGCCAATTCAAATTCTCGCGATGTAAGAAAGCGATCCCACTTTGACATCAAGCTGGGAAACTTTCTTTACAGCACTCCACCAACCCAGGTGAGGGGACTCCCACATGAGTACTTCGATATGATGTATTCAATATTATGTCCTGGGATAGAGTGTCGACCTCTTCACGACGTTGCATAATGTATTCAATTATCTGAAATCCGATGCAGTTTTTATCTTCAGTTGGAAGCATCCGTTATATAATCGCATTAGATAGGACGGACATTCCTATGTCGTTCAGAAATCGCATAATGAGGAAGGACTTCACCGAAGTGAAGCATGGGCGGATCCACACGGGGTCATGAATCAATTGCACCTGTGTCAACGCATTAACCAGCATAGGATTTCGAATCGAAAGGGTTGTTTGAAGATACGATCATTCCGAAGACTGCAGAAACGAATGCGACCGGCACCATGGTATGCCAGAACGCACACGCATTCCAGCCACTTTTATCGTCAAATGCACAAGATCGTCCGGGTGATTCCCGGCAACAAAAGTTTGACTCCTCTTCAAGTGGCAGCACGCCATGGAAATTCTTGTCGCTAGAACACAAAGAACAGTCAAAGGAGCCACGAACATGTCCTACACCGTTGATTTTCACACCGTGTCGACGATGGGTTTAGAGTCGTCACCTGTGGTTGAAACTCTTGCCGGTTTACGCGCGAATGAAGCCCGTTACTTTATGAACAAATATCAACAAGAATTCATAGTTGTCCCCGCCAGCGAAAGCCGGGAGACCTTGGATTATGTAAAACACATTTTAAAAACAGAACGTGGTCTTGAGTTTGCGTCCAATCCTTTAGAGACATCGCGGTTTCAAATAGACGCTATCAAATTTGCCTACGTCTTTTATGAGGACGGTCTAGCAGTCAACGTCATGTATACGGTGGATGACCCTAAGAAAAGGGCGGTGGGTTTTAAACTTTCCGAGGGCATGGCAGTGCCAAAGGAATTGGAAGGGAAATTTAAGTTTGCTACCCAGAAGTCTAAACTGGCCGGAACCATTCGAGGCTCTTTTTTTGTTATTAAAGGAGAATATTAGGATAAGCCATGCACAGGATTCGTGCGGTACCCTTTCATCCAAAAGACAGAATCGGGACAAGCGGGCGACGATTTGTACCCAACAAGCGGCGAAAGTCTAACGAAAACAAAGACCAGGGGCATGGATGGGATCATTCTTCTATGCCTAGACGCCGTTTATATGAAATGATTTCCTCGACAGCTCGATGAAATCCTCCCGCGTTACGGAATGAATCTCCAATCTTGGCACACGCCTTTTTGAACGCCCTATCAGTCAAGACACGTTCTGCCGCGTCTTGAAGTTCTCCCGCAGACAAGCCTTCTTGCTTTAGGTAGATGCCTGCACCCTTTTCAGCCACGTGCCTAGCCACCATCGGTTGATCGGCACTTTGAGGAAGCACAATCAGCGGTACACCGTAATACAGACCCTCACTGGTACTGTTCATGCCCCCGTGGGTGATAAATAGTTTGGCATGTTGCAACACATCGAGTTGAGGTACGTAATTGCCAACGATAAAATTCGCCGGAATTTCCCCCAAATCAGCCACCCGATTTACTCTCCCAACGGACAAAATGACCGTGTATTGCGTGTTTGAAAACGCATCGAAAGAGAGTTTATAAAAAGCGAGGGCTCGGTTAAACACAGTGCCCAGTGAAATATAAATTAGGTTGTCGGTTGCTACAGCAGAAAAATCAAATTCGTCGTGTGGCCGCGGGAGTATTGACGGTCCAACAAATTTGTAGGATTCGTCGAAGCTGTCTCCATTGGGCTGAAAGTGTCTCGAGGTGTAGACAATGGTGAGTGGCGCCGGATTGCAGTAAACCTCGTAGGGAGAGCCGACTCGGACATCATATTTCGCCTCTACACTGTCGACGAGGTGTCGCCACTCCTTTCCTGCACGTTCATTTGCGTCGGCTGATAATTGGCGTAATCGATGATCTTGCAAAGAGTCAAAGCTCTCTTCTTGGAACCCAGACTCCGCATGTCAAATAGGGAAATTATGAGGATTTAAATAGTCGGAATATTCCTCAAAGGAATTAAGCCCCAGTGTCACGAATAGTTATGATATGAAAACATCAGACACAACCTCATCGA
>JAKACM010000067.1 GCA_021821465.1 Bacillota bacterium | reverse complement strand
AGGAGGAGTATGCGATGCAACGGGTGCTGTTCATCACCGGAGGAATCGTCGGAAGTCTTGTGTTAGCAGGATGTGGCCTGAACGGGAATCTCAATGCGACTCCCCCCGGAAACGGAACGTATCATGTAAGCGGAACTATACAGACAAGTGGGGAGCCGAGTCCCAGCCCCTCATCGTCTTCGCATTCCCGTGCCCCGTCGCCCGGTGCTTGGTCAACCAGTCCGTCAGCGAGTTCATCTTCCGCCCGTGCTCATACGGGATCCCCGACCGGTTTAACGACGATCGTGAATCCACCACTCTCACAAATCGAAGAGAAAATAAACCAAGGTCAAATTTATGGCGTCGCGGACGCGCAATCGGCTGCTCCAGGCCAGGTCGTTTTGTTGACGACCCCATCCTCTCTCGCGACACCCCCTACCACACTTCACCATTGGCCTTCGCACCGGTTTCACGTGTATGCCGTCTTGACCAATCCCGAAAATCAATTGGGCGTCACGCCCTGGATTAATGGGTTGAGCCATGACGTGCATTGGCTGCATAAAGCACCTGGGCTATCCATTGCAGTCGTTATTCAGCCATGAACGCATAAACGGACTGAGCTTACGCCCAGTCCGTCCACCATCACATGGCCATTTGGGAGATCGTCATCCCGCCGCCACCAAATTGATCGCAACAACAGCCGCACATATAGGGAGGACCGCTAGTGGTGGTATTGGCTGTCGCCATCACCGACGCGTCAGTCGGTCCATTCAGAGTCGGATGATAGCCTCCATAGCCATTTTGAAACACCCCAGAAAACCCCGATAACGCCAAAAAAGTGGTTCCAGCTCCATAAGGGCTAATATCTGTGCCTCCAGCTGACCCCAAAACGCCCGAACCTGTACACGTGTCATTGCCCGTAGATGTCGCAACGCCGCAATTGTAGTAAGAGAGAGCAACGGGGTAATCTCCTCCGTAACTCGATAGGTCACTGGCAAGAACAGAACAGCCTCCAAGCAACCCGCCCATCGCGGTGGCATAGGAGTCTGGACTCGTTGTTTGCATAATGTTGTTGGTACTCGTTACACCCACCCCGTAGCTACTCTCAAACGCACAAATAGCCAGCACGGCTCGAGTATCAACGCCGTATACTATTGCCGCCAGGTTTGCCAACGTTTCTAAGTGTGCGTAAACAGCATTCACATCCGGACTATTAATAGCAGCTTTTGTCACAGGAACGCCCGTATATTGGTTGACAATAGAATAGTTGTTTAGGTCAACAGATTGCATCACTTTCCCTCCTTTCTCTTTCTAAGCCAGACAAGTGTTAGGAACGGTGCCGCAACTCGTCGAGACACTCGTTGTTTCCTGATCTTTTTGCGCCGTCGTGAGAGTGCCACCAGTAAAGTTATTGTTGATAAAGCTGTAGGCCGATTGGGCTTGTTACCACGCGAGGTTTAAACTATTGACTGCATTCGTCCCATCGGCATTGATGGGTCCATAGGCAGCTGTATTGTACCAACTGTATGAATCACAAAACATCGTAAACTGGCCACTACTCGTGCCGATCGCCAGACCATCCGCACACAATTGGTCGAGAACCTTAGACATCGCTGGTCCCCCCACGACAATCACGAGCTCGCTGCTCTTAATCCAGTTGGCAGCTTGGACCACATCTCCTGTGATTTGAGACGCAGGTGTGCTTATATCATTCGCGGCCCAAAAGGCTGCGCTTAAATCGAGGGAATCATCGCCATAAAAATAGATTGCGGTATTCGCCATCACCGAACTTCCGCCGTGGTATCTCGGCTGGACAGTGTGGCAAAATTACACCCATAAGCGCGATCTGGTACTCATCGTCACCTTGAGTAGCATGGTGCTATATTGTGCTCTTTGGGTTCTCGGTGTTCACGCGGTTCAAAATTGACAGACAGAGGCAACCTCCGAGAGCGGTTGTCTCTGTCTGGGTTCTGCCTGTTTTAGCCCTTCTGCATGCCGACCGTATAGCTCCCTAATGCATCATGCTCATACCTAACTTATCCCCGGTTGTTATTGTCCGAATAGAATGAATTGTCGATCTTAAAAATATCGAGATGCAAAGGAAACTCGTTTCCCTACAAATTCTGAACAGCCGTCTTCGTGCCTCATTTGGACGGGATGCATTTTTTACAGAGGTCTACATCCCGGGTATGTCCTGGGCTTTTCGTGTCGTCCCAGCCCCATGCCGGGGCTTTAGAGAGGAGGATGATGAAAGGACCCGGCGTGGCCGATCGCCGCGATCGGGGCAGGGATCGGCGGCAAAAAATTCCTGCCCAGTGGGCGTAGAACCCTCGTGATTACCAAAAACTGGGGATCAGTTAGTGCTCATACGTATCTTCATCCACCGGAGAAAAGTCGCAAAACGAGGTGCTGCAGGCCGTCTGAAAGACCTGGTAACCTCGTACGTCAACGGCCACACGACAATCCGTCGAGCACGTCACCTAATAATGGTTTACATTCGGCAGATCGTAATAGAGTTGATAGCTGTCCAAAGGCTGACCACAGCCGACATAAATCCCGGCTTCATATCCCGCATCCACCACTTGCGCGGCCCAATTATTAATCCAATCCATCACCGTGGTCGCCGACACGGAATCGGTTTGTTGCACATCCAAATAAATTGTACACCCACCGGGATAGTCCACGTTTTGCGCGGCACTCACGGCTTCCTGACCGCGGGTTGTTCCCGTTGACGGATCGGCCCACATGCCGGAATAATAACCTTGATACAACACCACAAAACAAGCGCCATTTAACGCATTCTCTGCTTCTGTCAGATAGCCTGTACTGGCTATGTCAATTTGAATGACGCCGCGATCATGGGTTTTACAACATTGGAAGAACGCAAGCGATTGATCCGTCGAACTCGAATCAATCCCGGCTCATCCTTCCCCAATGGCGATCGCTTCGACAGCAAATGGTAAACTCATACTGTGCAGACCTCGTATCTTGTGAGAGATGTCGGTGTTTCCGTTGGGCGAAAGGGATCGGCGACGTGAGTCCCTGCCATGGTCATTCACGTCCCCATGTCTTTCGCAAAAAAGACAGTACTCCACCAATTGGCAGGGACTACGATTATGGCGAGAAGAATCGCTCACCGGACTTTGTTTCCGGTAGTCGCCTTCTCACTGTATACAACGTCACAACTTGTCCAAAAGTTACAAATATTAGTAATATTGGCAATTAATTTGAAGCCACGCTAAGGGAAACTCGATTGCCCAACATCCACCGCGTGACATGGCGCTTCTGAAAACCGTGAAGGCCACTAAAGCTCTAGCGTTCCCCGGCGATGGTCCATGAGAACCGCTTACGATACGGGATGCCAGGAGGCGGCCATGTGGAGAACGTCATGGGCCGGTTCCTGGCATCCCATGATGGAAAATAACGCGTGTGCCGCCAGCCAATCCACCGACGCCGTGTGTTGAAAGACATCCACCAACCCCGGATCCGGCGGGAGAGAGGCCGTGTGCAAGTACGTGACCAGCGCTTTGGCCTCCGCCACGTCTGAGGACGTCTTGGTGGCCGACGTGCCTTGTACGATCAGAGTCCAGTCCCCCTCATGCCAGACAATGGTCCCATTGCCATAAAGAGACCCGGTGATCCCCGTGCCCAACGAAACCGCCTGCGGGGTTCCCGTGGTAATCGGGGGATGACTGGATCCCATTTGACTATAAGCCTCAAGCAGGGTCAGCCGATGGGTCGCCAATTGGCCGGGGGTCATGACATTCAGACCCCAGCTCACCCCGTTCTGCGTGTCGGGGGATTGATTGATGGCTGGATTGTTCACCCCATAAGGATGACGCGTCAAGTGCAGCGAAATGGCCCAGCCCCGTGTCGAGACCTGCGCCGTGGGGGAAACGTAGGGAGTCTGGGTTCGAGAGATGTTGGGAATCCACGTCGGAGCCCCCAGCGGTTCATGCGTCCGAGCTTGCAGCCACTGCAACGCTTGGGCAACAACCGGCTTGTAGGAGGATGGGGAGGATCTTCGGGCCGAGGCTGTCGAATTCGTAGACGGAGGGGTACTCGGAGTCGTTCCCGTACCAGAACGGGGTGCATTGGCCACATTAGGCCCGCTGACGCCACAGCCGACGATGCCCAGTCCCACCAATCCGCTGAGACCTAACCACCACAGTGCCTGTCGTTTACGCATTCTCATGTTGCATCATCTCCTGTCAAGTGGGAAAAATACGCTACTCTGTACAACGCTCACTGAGGCGGAAAAGTTACTGTGAGGAGCTCCGGGGCTTATCGTCAGACTCATTGACCGGACTAAACCTGGACTAAGCCCTCACCGAATTCGTTGGCCCGTTACAGGGTATTCGTATTGATCTTTTCTTCAAGATCTTTTTCCTGCAGGGGTCCCACCCACACCACGCGGATTGTCCACGGGAGGATTGGTCAAATACGGCACTTGATCTGAGCCCCCACTCTGAGTGATCGTAAACGGTCGTCTGTCGATACCGGATTGTCGTCGCCATGATATTCTCCCAGAAAATCGATATGTTCCCATCCCAGGGGAAACAGGGGTATCAGTAGTAATGGAACGAAAAACCTCGATAAGCGCTCCAGTTTATGGATAGGGACCGACTCATCGTGGGAAGTCGTCGATAGTCGCTGTGGGCCATGTCTTCGGGCCACGTAAAAGAGTCGCGCCCCACCCTATTGATGTGATCATATTCGCGGGGTGAAAGCCGTGTGACATCGGCCTTGTCGAGGATTTGACCGTCTGATTGGAGGTTTTGCCAGGCTGTACTCCTATACCGCATTACGACCGATACCCCTATTCCCCCTTTTCGAGGGGACGGGCAAAAATACCCTAACTCGAACGAACAGCCCTTTTGCCGAATTTCTCATGATGCACAAGGATGCGACAAAGATTGTGCCGATGTTTTCCCCGCTGTTAATCAATGAGCCAGTACCGCAACAAGGGAAAATACGACTATCCGACGCTCCCGGTTTCGGCGTGGACTTAGATCGGACAGTACTAAGTTTGACGGGTGAAGTGTCAGATTCTGCGGTGAAATAGCCGATGGCTTATGTGGCAGACAGCACTCAGGTTCTTTTGCAAGCTCTCTTTGTCTGGAGAAATGGTCCCATTGCAAATAGGTACGGATCGCGGCGGTCTTTGTGCTGGACCATATGTGGCGCAGACGCTGTTTGCGTGTCTGATGGTTGAAGGATGGTGGGTACTTTTTGCTGGAGTTGTTCTCAGGGCACTGCCGCATAAAACAGTAAGGTGATATGCTTTTAGCGGCTAGCATTTCCTAAATTGGGGCCTGAGTAAAGTGTTCTGGTCATGAAGTTTCTGTCTGCTGACAACAGGCGGAGCACCGATTGAAGGGGTCAGGCGTTATATTGAAAGCCAAGGTGAAAAGCTATGAACAGGGCATCCCATATCGTCTCTATCCGAATGCGGAGCAAGAAATTCTCATCAATAAGACGTTTGGTTGTGTGCGTTTTGTCTCTAATCAAATGCTGGCGAATCACCAGGCAATCTATGCGCAATGCCAGGATGAGAAAGGGCCTTGAAGACACAGAAATATTTGCTTCCTGCCGGTCTCAAAAAAGAATTCCCATGGCTCAAAGACGTGGATAGTTTGGCTCTGGCCAATGCTCAGCGAAATTTGCAGACGGCTTACCGGAACTTCTTCCGTGATCCCATCCGTAGGCTTTCCGCAGTTCAAGAGCCAGCATCATGATAAAAAGTCCTATACCACGAACAATCAAGGGAGGACGATTCGACTCATTGACAGCAAAACCATCCGACTACCGAAGCTGAAAGATGTCCGGATTAAAGTGCACCGTCCGTTGCCGAAGGAAGCCGTAATAAAGTCTGCCACCCTTAGTCTCCATATCTAAGAGATCCCAAGTAAGCTCCCGTACCAGCGAATATTGAGCCCGTAGACCCCACTACAGAAAGGGTATTAGGGTTGGATTATTCATCAAAGTCGTTATATGTGGATAGCAAGGGAACCCCCGCGAATTATCCCCAATTCTATCGTCAAGCAGAAACCCAACTAAAAAAAGCGCAACGTCAATTATCGTACCGTAAAAAAAGGCGGTAAGAACCGTGAAAAGTAACGTCTTACAGTCGCCAAATTGCACGAAAAAGTCGCCAATCCACGCCAAAACTTCTGGCATAAGCTGTGTCGGCAGACAGCCAATGCCTACACAGCGGGTGCCATGGAAGACTTGAATATGCGGGGGATAGCGCAAGGGCTTCATCTGGAAAAATCCACGCATGACAATGGATTCGGCATGCTCAAAACTTTTCCGGGATACAAATTGGCCGAGCCAGGAAAACAACGGGTGGTCATTGACAAATGGTTTCCGTCCGGTTATCGCTGTCGGTTTTGCCATCATGAGAACAAAGAACTCACATGGGCCGATCGCACGTGGGTGTGCCCTCACTGTGGAACAGAATTAGACCGCGACGAAAACGCCGCCATCCACATCAAAAATGAAGCGTGTCGGATGCTGGGTATAGCCTGATCCGTCATCGTCATCAAGAACCATGGGGCACACAACACGAGGATAGCTTGGTCATTGTGCTGGCGTTAGCGGGTACGTCCCAAGAAGCCTCCACCTCTCCATGTGAGCGTAGGTGGTGGGAGTATGTCACGAGAGTTGAAAGAATCGGACTATACCCTGCAAAATTTTGAGACTTCGTAGTGACTTTGACGTTATCTTGAAGGGGCGTTTATTTGACAGCATTTACCAGGCTGATTATTCTCATGAAAGCATTCAAGTAAAATTTTGGCATGAAAAAAGATCGTTAGGCCGTGGAGGAAAAATCCTCACGGCCATGGTGCCGGGACTGAACGATACACTCACAGAATCGGTCAAGTGTGTCAGACCAAGACTTTTGAAAGGCGGCACCAAAGTGACAGCTCAACCAATAAATAGTTTACTGGAGAACTTTTCACGGACGGCAGAGGAATACTTTCTTCTCGACGAATTTAAGGCCCGGCTAGCATCGGGCAAGCCGTTACGGATTAAATATGGGGTTGATGTCACTGCGCCCTGTCTCCATATTGGGCATGCCGTAAATCTTTGGATGATGCGAACGATGCAGGATCTGGGTCATAAGGTAGTGTTTTTGATAGGCGACTTTACAACGCGCATTGGGGATCCCACAGGTAAAAGCCAGACACGGCCTATTCTCCCATTAGAAGAGATTGAGTCTAACACGGCAAGATTCCTCGAACAGGCCAAAATGATCCTGCGATTCGATAATCCGGATCTGATCGAGGTGAGAAGGAATTCTGAATGGTGGGGATCAATGCCAATCTCAGAGCTTCTCAGTTTACTGTCTGTGATGACTCACTCGAAGTTGATTGCAAGGGACATGTTTCAACGAAGAATTGACGTACGCGAAGAGATCTACATGCATGAATTGGTTTATCCTGTGCTCCAAGGTTATGATTCCTTTGCGATACACTCAGATTTAACAATTATCGGGTCCGATCAACTGTTTAATGAAATGTTGGGTCGCTTTTATCAAGAAAAACTGGGGCAACACCCGCAAGTCATTATCACTACGAAGATTACTCCCGGCATCGATGGCAAAGAAAAACAAAGCAAAAGCCTGGGTAATTTTATCGGACTTGCCCATTCACCGCGAGACAAATATGGCAGAATCATGCGGCTGCCAGACAATTTAATTACTACCTATCTTCGGAATTACACCAACGTTTCGCTAGAAACAGTGGATGAGATTGAGGAACTCGTAAAACGCGAGCCAATGAAATGGAAAATGTTTTTAGCACGAGAGATTGTTAAACGGTATCACGGAGAAAAAATCGCCAGCGAGGAAGACCAATGGTTTGAGAGGACCTTTTCCCAACGTATGGTGCCAACGCACATACCATCCATTGAGATGACGAACTCAATCATCTCGGCTGTAGAGCTTGTTCAAGTGCTGAATCCCGAAAAAAGTAAAAGCGAAGCAAAACGACTTATCCAACAAGGCGCATTGACCGTAGCAGACACCAACGTCACCGATCCTCAACAAGACATTGCCGTCGTAAAAGATTTAGTCGTTAAAATTGGAAAGCGACAGTGGTACCAAATTAATCCGAAATAATGATTTTGAGGGCGTAAGGACACGGGTATCCGGCGCTCTGGAGACGGTCCAATGGATATCACCAATGGAGGTTTCGCGAAGGGAGTTGATGATGATTGGCCACGCCTAGCTAGTTGATCGGAGAACCGCAATTTCATCAATTTCATCTTACAAACCCGTTTGCTAATACTCTCCTTTTCAAGTGGAGTTTAAAGGTGGGCTATCGGTTCTTTGATAAATCTGCCGTGACGATAGCAGAACTCGCCATGGTACTCACGGCTCGAACGCCGTGCTAACACTCTTGGGCCATTCGTCTTTTGGTTCCGAATGGCCCGTGGATCAGAGATTTAAACGCTTACCCGCAAGAATGGTGCCTTAAATTCAATACAGAATCTACACGATCTAATCTTGTCAGCTTTGCCTATTTGCGTGATCGGCAATGCGTGTCCATTGGGCGGAATTGATGGCATTTTGAGGCACACCCGCTAACGCCGACAACACATTTCTCACGGCGTCTCGGGTCATGGCCAACCGGGTCTCCCAAGTGCTGGTGCCTGCGTGGGGAGAAAGAATGACATTATCCATCTTCCCGAGAGCTTTCGGCACCCAAGGTTCATCTTCAAACACATCGAGAGCCGCTCCCGCAATTGTACCTGATTGCAGCGCATCAATGAGGGCGACTTCGTCCACACAAGCTCCGCGAGCAATATTAATCAAAATGGCCGACGGTTTCATGTGGCTTAATGTCTGGCGATTGATGAGATGATAGGTATCTGGCGTTAAAGGCACCGTTAACACGATGACATCGGCTTCTTCCAGCATCACATCAAGATCACGGTACCCAGGATGATTAGTGAAAGGCCCTCGGCGCCGTGTATAGATAAAAGGAATGTCGAGGGCCATAAGCACTTGACCGAGACGCTGGCCGATCCTACCGTAGCCGACGAGACCAACGAGTTGACTCGACGCGTCATGCGTAAGACGAGAAACCGGAAATTCGAGTTTCCCGGATGGGGTGGACTTTCGTCGAATTCTCCGGTCTTGGCCCGCGATATCGCGAATACTGGCGAGAATGAGGGCAATGCCCAATTCCGTCGTGGCTCTGATGACCGCATCGGGAGTGTGGGTTACCAATATTCCGAGTGTTGAGGCAGCCTCAACGTCTATATAATCGTAACCGACGCCATACGCGGATATGACCACTAATTGCTGCATAGGCTCCAATAATTGCGCAGTAATTGGCAATTCGGGCGTCGTGATTAATCCATGGATTTCCGATGCCGAGCCTATATTCAACCCTGTCGTCCAGTGGATCGAAGTCTTTTGGACTTGGTCCCAACCAGGGAATTCTTTGACCGCATGGCAACGGTAATGCACAGGCATGGCGGAACTCCTTTCAGGACACTTGGGATGTTGTCTCAGCTTGAGATTTTTGGGCATGCACCAGCATCGTTAAAATAGACGCCACAATCAAACTGAGGGACATTACCAGAAAACCGTCGTTGGGGCTACCGGTGGAACCGTTAAGATAGCCTACCACATAGGCACCAACAAAAGATCCCAGTGCGCCCATGCTATTGATTAGAGCCATCGATTCCCCAGAGGCGCTTCGAGGAAGAATGTCCGGGATGATAGCGAAAAAGGGACCATAGGGCGCATACATGAGTCCGCCGGCCAAAGCAAGCAGAATCATAGCAATGGCGAAATGATGAACGCCAATAGAGAATGATGCATAAAGCGCCAGACCTCCCAACAACAAGAATGGCCACACATAAACTTTCCTATTGAGTTGTTTGTCGGCTTTGTAGGACGCAAACACCATGAGGATAATCGCCACAAGATACGGTGTTGCACTTATTAACCCTGTCGCTCCTAATCCCGCCCCGGACGCTAGTTTGACGATCGACGGCAGCCAAATGACAAATCCGTAGACACCAATACTCCATAGGAAATATTGGAGGGATAAGAGAACGACATCCCTGGATTTAAATGCGGTCCAATAGTGAAGTTTCGCCGGAAACACGCCTTGCTCACGGGCCAGTTGCTGTTTGAGCCCGAGTTTGTCTTCGGGCGATAACCATTTTGCTTGCTCAGGATCGTCCTCGATCACCGCTTTCCATACGAAGGCCATAATAACGGAAGGAATACCTTCTAGGATAAACATCCATTGCCAGTTGAGCGCTTGAATCAAAAATCCCGACACTATGGACATCCACAAAACCGTAATGGGATTGCCGAGAATCAAAAAGGTATTGGCCCGGGCACGTTCCGGCTTGAGAAACCAATGGGTGTTGAACACCAAGAGTGAAGGGAAGAGGACACTTTCCACCACACCCAACAATAATCGGTCTACTATCAACCCGGGTACGTTGGTGATGACGCCCGTCAGGGAGGCAAAAATCCCCCATAACAACATTCCCCAAAACACGATACGCTTGGCACTGCGTTTTTCGGCGTAATGTGCTCCCGGAACTTGGAATAGGAAATATCCGAGAAAGAATAAGGAACCTAACAAAGCCGTGATCCCAGCGGTGATGTGAAGAGTCTTGGCCAAACCGGCGGCCGCCCCAAATCCAAAATTAGCCCGGTCAACAAAGGCCAGGCTATAGACAATGAAGATAACAGGAATTAGGCGAGCCCAACGCTGGCGGGAACCTGTCGAAATCATGGTCACACACTCCTTCCTTGTCATGTTTGTCAAAGGGTATGCACACGCTTGGTCGACCCTCGTTCGACCAAGTGCCCCGATAAGCGCAGGACACGGCCCGGATTGCTGTCATTACCCTGGATGCGGTTCATCAACCGTTCGGCGGCCGTCCGCCCCAAATCGATCGTGGGTTGGGCAATACTGGTGATGCCCCCCAATACGTAAGGAGCCCATGGGGGATCATCAATAGCCATAAGACCCATATCCTTGGGTACCTGGATGTGCATTTGATCGAGAACTGCCACAGTAAATAAGGTGGTGGCCACGTTGGCACAAATAATTACCCTGTGATCCTCCGGGTTCATTGTCCTCCAATGTTCGATCGTCTGACCTAGCTGGAAGGTATCCGAATTTTTCCGTACGAATATACTCACGTCCAGTGTGTTATAGTCTTGCCGTTTTATGGCCGTTTCACGTTCTCGGCGCGATGTTACGTGTTCGGCAGGATCGGTCACATAGAGGACATGATGGTAACCTTGTTGGATGACATGGTGCATGGCCTGGTCTATGGCATTTTGGTTGTCGAGTAGAATCGTGTCCAACGGGGGCAGGATGTCGAGACTTCGATCCATCAACACCACACGAATACCCTCTCTTTTTAACGACTGAACAGCTGAAGATTGCCGATCATCACAAGGCTGAAGAATAACGCCTTCCACCCGTTGTTGAATGAGGCGCTCAATCATTTTGCCTTCATAATCCGGACGGTTTTGAGTATTGGATATCAATAGGCTATATCTCTCGGTGTTAACTACCATTTCGATACCGTCCAAGACAGCGAGAATATGCTCATTACGCAAGTCGGCGACAACAGCCGCAATCAGGCCACTGTGACGGGTTTTTAAGGATCGCGCCCAGGCATTGGGCCGGTAATCCAGATCCCGGACCGCATTGGCAATGCGAGCGGCCGTTTCTGAAGACAAATTTTCTAAGTTACTGTTCAAATACCGGGACACGCTCGTACGCGATACGCCGGCACGTTGAGCCACATCAGTGATGGTGACGACGGTTCTGCGGGTCATCATACTAACCCCCATTCAAATGGAATCGATTTCGGAAACCGATTCCATTATACTATCTTTTCGATCGTGAATGTCAACTGTATGTATTCGGAATTGTGTGAACTAAGATCAAACCGCAGAGAGTTCGTCAATGAATAAGGATCTTACACGAGGCGGGTGGGGTATCCTGATGACCTCAGGTACAGACCTTGAGGGATGATTTTTTCATCTCAGACGGTTTTGTACTGCGGCCAAAATTGTTAAGCTTAGGATGCAATTTATATGAGAAGTATTGATAGAAGGCACGGAAGATAAACGGCAAGGAAAGAAGATGAAATCCCGGTGAAAGTGCGATTGTTTGTAACGTGTTTGACCGATATGTTGCGGCCCGAAGCCGCTATCGCCGCGCTGAATGTAATGAAGAAGCGCGGCGTTGAAGTCGAATTTCCCGAGGATCAGACCTGTTGCGGGCAATTCAGTTATAATGCAGGATATCAGCATGAGGCGGCGGTCATGGCAAGGCATTTTGTAGAGGTGTTTGAAGAAGACTCTACCGAAGACTCTTCCGACATTGTGGCTTTATCCGGCTCTTGTGCGGCAATGGTCGTGGATGCCTATCCTCAGTTGTTATATGAAGATTCCTTGCAGCAGGGAGCTCCCGAATCTCAGGCTCGGGAGTGGAAGAAACGGGCGGAAAAGGTGGCCGAAAGTGTCCGCGAGTGGAGCATGTGGATGAATCAGAATGCCGATAGTTTACCGGATTCATCTCAGGTCTCGGTACCGGTAGTCTATCATTTGGGATGTCACATGCGTCGATTACTGCCAGGTTCTTCACAGACGAAAAATTTTCTTGAGACCCAAGGGATTGACCCTGTGGAGCCGGAAAATGCCGAAGAATGTTGTGGATTTGGAGGCACCTACAGTTTTACCGAACCGGTGATGTCTACTGCCCTTGCGGATGATAAATTGGCGAATGTTCAAAACTTGGTTGAAAACTCCCATGCGGTATGTTTGACTGGGGCCGATTTGGGCTGTTTGATTCACCTTGAAGGGCGGTTAAGACGTCAGGGTTCATCTCTTGTGGTCTGTCACGTGGCCGAACTGGTGAATTTACGAGACCAAGGCCGATTGATTGCCGAAGACATAAAAGGACTCAGACATGGGGAAGAAGGGAAATAAATGGCGGGTCAATTGCCCCATGACGAAAGGTCATGGCCTGAGAGACGGGATAGGGCTCTTCAAAATAATACCTTGCGGCAGACTATGGGTTTCGTGGCTCGCCGATTTACTCTGGCCAAGCGCGAAGTCTACCGTGCAAACCCGGATATCGAAGCCTCCCGGAAGACGGCTGTGGGACAAAAACGGCAGGCGATTCGGGACTTGCCTGAACTTCTGGAAAGATTCCGCACGCAAGCGGAAAGCCATGGAGCCCATACCTATCTTGCGACCCATGCCCAAGACGCGGTCAATGTGGCTTTGAATATTGCCGGAGCCAACCAAACCAAATTGGTAATTAAAAGCAAATCCATGGTAACGGAAGAAATTGAGCTCAATCAAGCTTTTGAGAGAGCCGGGATTCCCGTACGCGAAACCGATTTGGGAGAATATATCATCCAACTGGCACACGAAAAGCCATCTCACATTTTGGCTCCGGCGGCTCACAAAAACCGCCATCAAGTGGATGACTTATTCCAAGAAGATGCCTTGCGGCAGAACATTACTCCTCCTGAAAGCGATGAAATTGAGGATTTAACGCGCTATGCCAGAGAGCGCTTGCGAAAGGAATTTTTGCACGCGGACATGGGTATCACCGGAGGAAATTTCTTGGTTGCGGAAACCGGCACCTTGGTTCTCATTACCAATGAAGGCAATGCGGATATGGTCACGTCTTTGCCTCCCGTTTTGGTGTCTATTGTGGGTGTCGAGAAAATCGTGAGAGACTGGGCCCAGTTGACGGAGATTATTCAGCAGCCGGCTATGAGTGGCATCGGCCGCTCTTTGTCGTCATATACCACGATGATTCATGCTCCCGCCTCTAACTCATCAGCCCCGGAAGGGCCCAAAGAGTGGCACATTATTTTGGTGGACAATGGCCGCATGGCTCTTCGTGACACCGAGTTCGAAGATGTGCTGAGTTGTATTCGGTGCGGAGCGTGTTTGAATGCCTGTCCAGTTTTCCGTGAGGTGGGCGGCCACGCCTACGGCAGTGTGTATTCGGGTCCCATCGGCATTGTGGAAACCCCCTTGTTGACGGATTTTGAGATTTTACCGGAGTTACCCTCGGCCTTATGTACGTTGTGCCATGCTTGCCAGGAAGCCTGTCCTATGGATATTGCCTTGCCCGCTCACATTGTCTCCTTGCGTCGTACCGTGGTCAAACGTCACTTGAACTCCGGTACCGCCAATTGGACTCTCAAAACCTGGGCCCGTTTTTGGAGTACTCCTCGGGGTTACCGCCGATCGATTAATTTGGCTAGGGTCATCCAAGGGGTCTATGGGAAAAAGCGCCATGCGCCGGGTTTGATTCCCGGCATATTTGCGGGGTGGGGTCAAACCCGTGAGATTCCCCAAGTCGCACCCCAAACTTTTCATGAATGGTGGAAGGATAATGGGTCGAAACTTGACAAGAAATGAGGCAAGGTTGTGGATGATATGGTAGTTGGACGCTTTGAGGAGAAATGGCGAAATAATGCGGGAAAAGTCGTGCATGTGGCTCAGAAGGAAGAATTGTCAACGGTGTTGCGGGATTTGGCCGAGACGAGCCATGCCTCAGAGCAACATCCCGTCGTAGTCTCGGTAGGTTCAGAAGAGTGGGGGCAGTGGGTTAGAACAGGGGATACGAATTTGGTCTATATTTGGACTGAAGACGAAAATCCTGAGGAATTTCGACAACTTTGCGCTCGCGCCTCGATGGGAGTAAGCGCTTGTGTATGGGCCGCTGCGGATGTTGGAAGCATCGGCCTTTACCGCCAGAAAGACAATAGTTTACTTCCCAGCCTTTTGCCGCCGATTCATGTGGTAATAGTGCCGGTTTCTCACATTGTACCGACCTTCCGTGCGGGAATGAGCAAGTTATATCAAGATGCTCAGGACACCGGAATATGGCCCGGATTGGTGAAGATTGTAGCGGGACCCAGTATGACCGCGGATATTGAAGGACAGCTGATCTTGGGTGTCCATGGTCCCCGGGATGTCTATGCTGTGATCCTTCATGAGTAGTTTTATCGCAACCCCGGAAACCATCTGCGGTGGAACTTAGGGTGCTTTTCCGGGAAAGTCGATAAATTGCATAAACTTGATAATGATTAGCAATAAGATATCATTGCGGGAAGACTATTGGGGAAAATGAACCATGCCGTATTCCACGGGAGAACGGTCGCAAAGGAGGAAACGAGAAGAATATGCCGGCAAGTCATTTATCGTTGTCTGGTATTTAGATAATGCAATAATGGCTGAGTTTGGTATTGCCCGGGTATTCTTTAAAACATGGCGGGTAGATTGGGTCAGGACTTCACTGGGTTCGGTGAAAAAAAGAGATGAATGGGGTTTGACTGGAGTCTGCCGAAAGCTTTCATGGAAATTTGTGGAGTAGAAGACTTCACTCCATGGTTCTTGATTCAGGCAGATTTTTGGCTACAGAATTTCTTTCGAAGTAAGAACGGGAGAGTGTGACGTAAAACGCGAAGAAAGGATGACGTTATGACTTATGGATTGATCGGACTGGGTGCGATGGGTTGGACCATGGCGAAACGATGGCTCAATGCGGGACATAAATTGGTCGTATACAACCGAACCCGTGAGAAAACAAAGAGATTGGCCGAGAAATATCCCGACAGGGTTATTCTGGCTGAATCACCTCGAGAAGTGGCGCACAGAGCCCAGTACATTCTGTCCATGGTCGCTGATGATCAAGCTATTCAGGCTATTGCCGGAGACGACGAAGAGAACCAGGGCCTTCTTTCGGCCTTGGGGGCCCAACATATTTGGGTGGATTCTGGTACCATCAGCCCCAAGATCAGCCAAAATCTCTCGAGGCGGACCTTGGAGAGAGGCGCTGTGCGGTTGGAGGCTCCGGTTTCCGGTAGCGTGGGCAGCCAGGGAAGGTAGACTTTTAATGTTCGTGGGTGGTCCTAAAGAGGCCCTGGACAGGGTACGCCCTATGTTGGAGCCCTTAGTTTCACGCGTTGAGTGGGTCGGCGACGTAGGACAGGCTATGGCGCTAAAATTAGGAATCAATCTCAATTTGGCCTTGCAGGTGGAGGGATTTCTTGAAGGCATGATGTTAGCCGAAAGTACGGGTTTGCCGCAGGAAAAAGTCGTGCAATATATGCTGGAGTCGGCGATTGCATCCCCTTCTCTAAAATATCGTGTGCCTCTCGCGTTTGATCCGCCGAGTCAACCATGGTTTACCATGGACTTGATGTTGAAAGATTTACGTTTGGCACTGGACCATGCTGGCAATCATGTCTTGAGCATGCCCTTGACCTCGCTTACAACTGAGCTTGTCCGTCTGGCTGTTCGCAACGGGCACGGCGAAGAAGATTTTTCCGGGTTGATTCGATATATGGGTGCGATTCAACCGTCACCGAGTAACCATTCGCCGCAAATGAGTTGAGATAAAACAGGGACGACGGCACACTCCCATCTTTTCGTTCTTAAGACCGATATGATGGGAGTGGATGGCAGGGGCAATCGCCAAACCTGCTTGGAGTCCCTTTCAGGACAACCTTAGTAGGTCAATGTTAGTACATTGGGTGTCCGAGACAAACTTGTAGATGCACTGAAGAGATACTGCCTCGGATATCTCCATGAGTAACGCAAAAATGCGTGTCATTCCATGGGGCGCAGTATTTTCGGGACCGGGCGTGTTCTAGTCATAGTGTGCCAGGCAAAAGCAGCGGTTGCCAGCAGACGATCTGGGATCTTAAAATTTGCGTCCGTCTTGTTTCAGGCCATTTTGTATCGCGTTTGCTAAACCTTTGGGATTCTCCCACGCCATGGAATGTCCGGCCTGGGGTACCACCTCCACGTGGACTCCTTTTTTGGGCAATACCCGTAGGTCAGCGGCAGGTAACGAGCGTTCGCCGAAGATGAAGGTTTTGGGACAATCCAGTGAATATAGAATGTCTCTCCACGAAGGATTCGTCCCCGCAATCACGGATTGAGCGCCGCGATAAAGCGCCACGGGAGATGTGAGTGCACAACTGGCGGCCCACATATCGTTCCCGGTCTGTTGATTTTCCTCAATAATCTCGTGAAATCCCCGATCAACAAAGTTGCGTTCCGAAAAGGCTGCAATGGCGTTGCTCGTCAAGCCGCCGCCGCTGTCCAAATTGGCCTCGCTCAACACAATTCTTGCCAGACGATCGCGACAGCGATCTGCTAACGATAACGCTATCGCACCCCCAAGACTATGACCAAAGAGCGCGAATCGATCCAGAGCCAGAGACATCACAAAGTCCACTAAGTATTCCGCGTGATCAGAAATGGTGTAGCCAAAATCATCCGGTTTATCACTGAATCCGGTTCCTAAGAGATCCACGAGGATACGCCGGTAGCCGGCTAGCAGGGGCTGAGAAACTACCGTGGGGTAGTCGAACGACCCCGCACATCCCAGACCATGAATGAATAGGACCGGAATGCCATCTCCCGGTAAATCGTGATACCGAACTCTTGACACTGAACCCCTTAACATAAAGTCTTGCATATTAGCCTCTTTCCTATAGCAGGTGTGGCATTCTCACATTTAGAGATTCTTGCTCGACGAGATAAAACTAGACGCGGCCTATTGTCAAATAGCAGGTCTCACTCAATTCCGAATTCGGTGTTTTCCCCGTTAGCAAAACATTTCCCCCGGGACGCCCATATCTTCTCATGTCCGGGCTTCATACAACCAGGCAAATCAACAACAGACTCACTCGGGGTATCCGATCAGGTACGGAAGCCTCCCACATCTTTGAAAATTATACTACGACTCACCTTGTCGTTGCAGAGGGACAGTGAATCGTCGGGCGATCTGGAACCCCTCGAAATATTTGGCCATCGACTACTCGGTTCGATGATTAGAGATTATCAAATGGGGAATCCCGTTCCGGTCGGGAGTTTCGGCATGCGGTAACGAATGTTACGCCGAGAGTTGATGTGAAGACTAGTTGAGCAGAGGGTCAGTGGTTGTGGCTTTTTCGGCGCAAATTCCTCCATGATGGCTCGGTCTATACGGACTGTTTCGATTGCATGCCTGTCCAAAGTGATTTCGGGGCTTTGGACCACTTCCTACACCAGGTGCCGATGATAGAGATACTCCCTCAGTGCATGCTCGGTGCCTTGAAAGGTGTGTGGCAGCACTCTGGCGAACCTCCGGTTCTAGACAGTAAAATGCATGAGCCTTCCGTCTGTCTAAGAACGAGGACCGACGGAATTTGATGTAGCCAAAAGTCAAGACGTGGCGTTGCTGCAAACTCTGTCTGATCGTGGATGCCGGCAATATAGAACTGTTCGGACAATGACGAAGCGACTACGGCGAATATTACCGAAGCCGCTTCGCCTTGGGACAACTGGCACGATGCAAACTCTTGGTATTTTTCGGCGACTATTCTCACCGCGGACC
This sequence comes from Bacillota bacterium, assembly GCA_021821465.1. Lineage (GTDB taxonomy): Bacteria > Bacillota > Sulfobacillia > Sulfobacillales > Sulfobacillaceae > Sulfobacillus. Next base: position 8,176 of record JAKACM010000067.1, on the reverse strand, counting down.
GCGGATTGAGATTATGACGATTCTCAGTCCCTAAGTCTTTGCAATACGGTTATCCACAACCCGATTTTTCGCACAGTCGAAAGGCTTATAAAAAGCCTTTTGATTTTTTACGATAATTTTCAGTTTGTTCATGTCAGTTTATCTCGACAGAACGACGTGTGAATCTTTCTTAGGTTCTATGGCGCAGGTCATTCCACGCCAAAAGGGTCCACAGTCCCGTGATGGCGGTGAAGAGATAGATCCCATAATCCAAAGTCAGAGGGCTGGGTGCTCCAAGTAATGAAGAAATTTGGGCGGCTACCCGCACAAAAACGAAAGCGGAGGTTGACACGCCGAATGACACTGCTCCGAAAAGATGCCAGGTGCTGTGCCATCGATCCCAGCCTTGGGTGGACCATCTAAGAGCCATGAGGACCGCTGCTAAGTCCAATACCAGCCATGCCCAAGAAATTGGGCTAAGACTGTACGCATTCCATACAGCCATGGCAGTTCGAGACGGCCCTAAGATCCTTACCCATGGAACCAATGAACCGATGAGGGCCAGGATAGGCAGAAGCAGACGCCACCATTTCCAGATATGTGAGGGGGCTGAAACGGTCGTATTGTTCTTATGCTGAAAAGTGCCACAATAAGGACAAAAGCGTGCCTCGGTTTCCTGAATTTCCTTTCTACACCTCACACAGGCCATTGTTGTGTCTCACCTCCAAAGGCAGGTACCGGATTACCGATTTGTGACAATAGACACGTGCGGTTTACCAACCGCTGGACGATGAGGAATTACTGCTAGAAGACGAGGAACCGCCACTTTCGTAAGAAGAATTACCGCTATTCGAAGTGCCGCTCTTAGAATTTGAAGAGGAAGAGGCTGCCGTTAAAGGTTTCAATGTGGGAGTGACAACCCACCAGGTATGCAGAAAGCCTTCTCCCAGGGCCTGCCCCGGTTTCGTGTCTCCTGAATAGAGATATAGCAAGTGTCCGTTATAAGAGAGTTGTTTTCCGTGAACATCCTTGACTATCGTCAGTTTGCCGGGCAATTGGGCTGCCGATGCCGGACGGTTGGAAGTGGTCAATGCGTGCCAGATCTTGTCACAGTTGTGAGCGTTAGTGCAATTCGACTGGGTTGGTGTATCCTTCGTGAAATAATATAAAGTCATTCCTTGTGAGCTTTGTAATACCTGCGTTTTTTTACCTTGAACCAAGGCATTTCCAACCTTCAAAGACGCTGAACTCGCGGTTGAGTTGGACTTTGCGGATGTGCCGGAATGGACGGCATTCGGGCTCGCAGCCGCCGCAGTTGTTCCACATCCTGCCACAATGAAGGAAAGCATAGTTAGACCGATGCCCCATGTGTACGCTTTTGTTGTTTGAGTTTTTTGACCTTTTTGGGGATTCATAATTGGCCTCCTTTCAACCAATTCCAAAGATCTAGGCCACACAGTATACGTTGATGAGAAATATGTTTACGAAAATTATACACCATTAATAATAAGTTGTGCATAGTACTTTAAAAGTGACTGGTAAATATAATCATGATGAATGCGACAGAACTAGTCATAAATCATAGTATAGTGGGATTTGAGAGAGGTATGCCCATAGTGAAATTTATGATTTGTCATAATGGAGATCGACCGCATTACCGGGACGGCCGTAAAATAGGAGGGGGACAAGGAAATTCTTTAGTCGTGAAAGACCCCGGTGGAAGCCGGGGTCTTTTTTCGAAATCGGCGGGTAAATGTTAGGAACTCACGGACACAAATCACATTCCGCTTGTCGTCTGAATTAGGATTTGGGATAACCGTGATGTTAGGGTACTAGCACGGCGCGTCCCGTGATTTCACCCCGCTCCAGCATTGCCATGACCTGTGGGGCGTCCGCAAGAGGAAACTGCGTAGCAGTGATGGCAATCCGGCCTTGCCGGTGTAATTCCATGAGCTCCGCGAGTTCCGTATAGGTTCCGACCAGGTTGCCTGTGATATTTATTTCACGATTCACAAAATCCAAAGTCGGTATATTGATCATACCTCCGTATCCCACTACCGAATAAGTGCCGCCTTTGGTCAGCATTTCGATGCTGGTTCTGGGCGTGTTGTGCTCACCCACAAAATCAACGACGACATCCACTCCGTCTTTAGCGATGGCTCGGACACCGGCCTTGCCCCCATCGGATCCGGCTAGGACGGTAAAGTGAGCTCCCATTTCCTCGGCAAATTGCAGCCGGCTTTTTTGGGTGTCGACGGCAATAATAGTGGCGGGAGTCAAGGTGTGTAACAACTGGACGGCGAAATGACCCAATCCACCGATACCGACGACGGCAATATGGGAGCCGGGGTAGCACAGAGCAATGAGTTTTTTGACAGCGTGGTAAGCGGTGATACCCGCGTCGGCAAAGGGAGCCAGGGGTACCGGGTCGGTTCCGGGAGCCAAAGGCACAACGGAGCGGATCGAGGTTTTAAGGTACTGGGCATAACCGCCGTCAGTCCCATCGAGTCCGGGGAAGTGGCCGTTTACACAATACATGTCCTTTCCTGCACGGCACGGCGGACAAATTCCGCAACTCATCAGCGGATGAAGAATAATTGGATCTCCCTTTTTCAGGTGTTTGACGGCTGAACCGGTGGCTTCCACCCACCCGGCGTTTTCATGGCCGATGACATAGGGCAAAGAAGGCTGATTCAAAGCATCTTTCCATATCTCATCCACAATATGCAGATCAGTCCGACAGACTCCCGCTCCTCCAATTTTTACGATAACATCGCTTTCCGAATTAACCTGGGGTTCATCTACGTCATCAATCGTGATAGGTTCATGATAAGCGTGAATACGTCCTGCTTTCATCTGCGAAATGCCTCCTGACTGCAGTGAAATCTGCCATCGACAATACTTGCGGCAAATATCAATGTTCGGATGCGTTGACAATCATAGGGTCAGATGGCCAACGTGAGGGAAAGTCCGGTTGACTCTGGTTTTGACGCCGTGAGACATCTTAACGTTCTCCACGCATTACGGAAGGCAACCCTGACCTATCCACTTTTCAATGGCCAGCACTGGTTAAGCATACAACAAAATTCGGAGGGTTGGAGGAGCTGACAAAACGTTCGCCTGAGTGCAAACACTAGGATTTTGCGGTGCATTGAGTAAGAATCGAGGCAATTTGTGGGGTGGGTAAGATGTCATCTGGATCCCAGTATTCATTGTTTAATGTAGCTGAAATTACTTAGCTTTGTATGATCTACTAGACTTTCCCGCTTATTTCCCGAAAGAATTAGCATGTCAGACCGATCGAACGGCCTTAGAGTGAGCATTAAGTTTCACGACCGGAAAACTATATTGTGACACCAATCTTCGAAATTCCGTACTTGACGCGATTTTTTCGAGACATCAAAAAGAGAATCCAATTGTTCAGGATAGATTCTTTATGGTGATATATTGGATGCGATGATTCAACCTTAGGTGATCCGGCAATCCGGCGAACATATTCACCGGAGTCGGATCGGAGTAAGTTGCAAACCCAAAATATTGCAGCTCTACTGAATGCGGTTGAGCAACAGACGTGTAAGTTGTGAAATTAGCTCAAATAATGATTAGGACGTTTTATGCCGCCGTCTCCGTAACAAATCTTCGGGAGACAGTCGCAAAAACCGATCCCAATTCGGGCCCATGTGAACTTTGTGCCGTAAAGCCGGATCTGCCGGTGGTAACGATACGCCATCTTCATTTCCAGGCGGCGTTTCTTTCACAGCCATGTTGCTCACCTCATCCACCATGCCTTCACCTCGTTTATAGTATTATAACCAACACGCTCAAAAAGAGCGAGAGGGTTGCCGCTAACAACCACGATGATTTTCGGCGTGCGATGGTGTTATTCAAGTGGATAGCTTCCGTAACGGACGAAAAATAGGCAAGATAGGCTTGATCTCGGGAGGATCCGTAGCGGGTATAGAGCTCGGCGATATCGGGACTGTCAAATTGCACCGTAAATGCCAAAGATAATCCCGCACACAGCATGGCGAGAAAGAGAAGGCCCAAAGCCAGAAAAATAGCACAATGGCGCCAACTGGTTGAAGGGTGCCTTAGATACACCGCCCAGAGCCCTGCGATCAGCACCGCCACAAAGCCAAGCAGGCCCAAAGCCCGGGAATCCGTAGTATTGATCCGGTTTAAACTTTGCTGCAAACGTGCTTCGCTGAGTTGAGCGAACCAGTCATTTAAGGACGTCATAAGGATTCCCCCTTCACAACACAAACATACCGGCATATGCAAGCGTGATGAGCCCAGGGACCACACGGAGTTGCGCACGGGTTCAGACGGCTTCTTTCTTTTTTCACCCTGCGTTCAGTCCTGGACGCAGAAGGACATCTTGGCAAGGATTCGTGACCGTTCTTAAAGATTCCTTTTAATGGCAGAAGATTTTTGACGGCAAAGTTCGCGTTACGTGGTCCTCTTCGAATTGCGAAAAATGACCGACAATCGGCTCAAAGAGGTTGTCGCGTTTCGGGTTGGGGCTTTCAGTCCGTGGTGGAATCAGAAAAAGTTTCTGGCTCTACCACCTCGACGGGAACCAGTTGTGTTGTTTGGCATATTGTGGAATAGGAGGTGATTGAGCCATGGCTTTATTTGAAGAGACGTTTGCCCCTTATGTGCCTTTTGGAAGTCGGATACTGTCATTGAAATCTCCAAACCTCACTGGAACAGATGTTGCAGTGACCCAAGCCATATATAATTTGATGCTGTTAACTATGAACCCGCCGCAAGGCGCCATGGGTACACCCATTAGTGTTGACGGAATATTTGGGACTAAAACTCAACAAGCCGTCAAGAATATTCAGTCTTATTTTGCAATCACCATTGATGGAATTGTGGGCCCCAGTACTTACTTTGTGTTCGGTCAAGGTATTGGTGCGAATACGACCTATGGGGGCCCGGTATATGGAAGTCGGCAATTATCTCTAGGGGATAGTGGGGGAGACGTTAAAATCTTGCAAAATAGGCTGAACTGTTTTAGATACGCTAATATCTTGGGGAGGCCGGGAGACGGAATTTTTGGACCCAAAACAGCTGCCGCCATAAAGGCTTTGAAAGAGGATGCCGAAAAGAACGGTGACAGTGGATTTCCCGATAACGCGATAGCAGGTTCAGGATTCTTTGATGCCACCTGGCTTTATACTTTTGCCGGTGGGCGGACTATATGGGGAGCTCCTAAACATGTTCAGCGCAACGGATTTGATGTGGTCTTTCTGCAAGTTCTTCTGAAGGAACTGGGTTTTTACGCGGGTTTTATCGACGGATATTACGGTGCCGCAACCATTGCCGCGGTTCGCAATTTCCAAACATCGGAAGGTATTGAGGTGGACGGTATTGTGGGACCCATGACTTTTTATCACTTGGGCCTTAACAACAAAGTCAACGCGCCGTCTCCCCTAAAAGTGGCTTGGCCATCTGTTTCCCCCCCAACTTTTTCGGACTGTTGTATTGAGTTAGTCGCGAAAGTCGGGATACAGTCACCATTTTCCAGTCCTCCGGGAGGAAGTGCTTGGGTGCGCCAATTTTCCGATGGAGGTCTCGCGTTTCTGTTGATTACTGACTTCCTGCCGTCGCCTTCGACTTTTGATCCCTCGTATAATTCCTATGTACTGGAATTTTTCGCTTTTCCAGCTCGGCAGTTGGCGCTCGTATTTTCGGGGACCGGGACTTGGGCATACACTCGTAGACAGAGTTACGGCGCTCCTATCCCGCCCACTGAGATAATTACCATCCGTCCCGGCACCGACTTTGATCCTCTTGGCCCGGTCGTGCTGACAGGCATGTTCTCCGGTTGTGCTTAACCGGGACAGATGTTCGGGAAGACTCTTCATCTCACCACAATTTGGGGCGCATGACAACAAAATATTGGTGGGTCCCAGATCGATGGGGGCATCATGACACGAGGAAATCGGAAGGAGGACTCAGATCGCAGATATTGCAGGCAAGCTTAAGCTCAATTGTCGCTATTGTCTGCCTATATGAAAGGGCCGAAGACGAAAATCCCGAAGAAACATCACTGTGATTGCGTTCCATGGGCGAACTCGTCCGAATGGCCCCTTTTATCTCTTAACCATCTTTCCACGGCATTACTTGGTGCAACCGATGTGCTGACTTAATGGAAATTCCCGTCTATCCCACCGGACATGACACGGGCCTGCTAGTCATGGGTAGCCTGTTGTCATACTTCTCGGAGAAGGGAAGCTGGAAAACCGTTACCCATGGCTGTGTACAGCGTTTCCATGTGGTACCCAAACGGCCCCGGATTCGGAGCTGTGACCGGACACGGGTTGGACTCGACGATTATCCACCAACTGGGAGCGATGTGACGGTCACCGAGCTCAGGAAAAATATTTTATGGCATAATGGCTTATTTTTGCGTCAGTGCTGTAGTTTTCCCCATTTTCCTGACATCGCAATCACCAAAAGCTACAAGGTAGCTACAAATAGGAATGCTATCCATGAGGGTCCTACCATGAAATTTGATGCAGTAGATCTGCCAACCGGCAACCTTGTCAAACCGGTGGCGATCATGCGTCCTCTCTTGGTCTGACTTGGAGTGAGATTTTCACAGAAATTTGGCGTTTAAAAGCCGAGTCTGCCGAATATGTACCGTCGCTCTTGATAGTGGGAATTCTTTAGAGGTGTACTCGTGTCGAACTCTCATTAGCAAAGATTTCGGACTGGACTGCGGACAAACTATGACAGTGAGCATCGGCCGGTCTGATTTTTGAAGAAGGTTTTCGTCGGTACAATGCTTGGTAGGGGAAAACTCTCCTGTGTTTCGCTTAATGGACGGGTTTGCGGTTTAGTGTTAGGAGGACAACCAATCCTCCAGCACTACTCACAGCAGCTGCTGTATAGAGCAACACCGGTCCGCCGCGTTCAAGAGCTATGCCACTCAGAAGATTGCCGGATATCGTAGCCATGCCGATAGTCACCATGCTGTAAAGGCTCTGACCGGTGGCTCGAAGAGGGGGCGGAAAATGCTGAGCGACATAGCTCACACTCGATATCCAAAACAGGCCAAAGGACAAACCATGCAGCAACTGAATCACCACATAAACCCAAGGGATGGGGAATAGTGCCATGAGTGTCCACCGCACCACATACGTTCCGGCCGAAAGCAGCATAACCTTGCCCGGTGGATGGCGGTGCAGTAGCCGTGACGCCCACAACATGGCAGGTACGTTGGATAGCGAGCCTAGGGCTAATGCCCAGCCGGTATCACGAAAGGCGCCGCCAATATCATGAAAAGCGAGACTGAAAAATCCGTCGTAGGCGCTTAAGGTCTGTTGCACGAGAAATCCGGCTACCAGAAAAATCAAAAACCGAGGGTTGGTGACAGCCTCCCGTAATGCCATCCAAAAGGATCCTGTCGAACGTGTGGGCGGGGTCGTAGGTAGTTTGATAACTAATAGGCTGGCTAGGATGCTGAGCAACATAAAGGGTATCCAAAGACTTTTGATGGTGACATGGGCAATATAAAGTGCCCCGAAAAACGCTCCGGCAGCCGAACCCAGGGAGCCAAAGAGGCGGATGGCACCATAATGAATTTTCGCTTTGGACACAGCCGCTATCGTGTAGGCATCCGCGAGGGAACTGCGTGATACCATAAATACATTGAAGATTATGGCCATGCCGATCAACTTTAAGAATCCTTGTGCGTTAAAGCCCATGGCTAAAATCCCTGGTACGGCCATAACCAAAAAAAGAGGATAATGACTTGACGGAAAGTGGTCCATCAACATTCCCCATATAGGTTGCGCCAAGATGCCAACACCCGTTGATAAAGCGAATACCACGCCAATTTGCGGGCTGGACAAGCCATCATGAGACAACCAAAGAGCAAGATAGGGAACGAGTGCCGAGGCGGAGATGCCGGATAAGACATATAAGAGGCGTGTTTTTGTAAGAAAGGGGTACTTCTCGTCGCTGTCCACAACTGTCGACTCCCAACAATTTGTCGCATCGTAGTTAGGTAAAGAATAACATTGAATGCCATGGGCTAAAAGGGGCAAGACGTCAGATGACAGGTCCTCGGCAAAGTTAGATTTCGACAATTATGACAATATCATGATGAAAATCGGTGCGAGGCCAACCCAGAATGGTTGGCACTGTAAGCGATGATGTTTCCGACATGTAGACAGGTCAAACC
>JAKACM010000066.1 GCA_021821465.1 Bacillota bacterium | reverse complement strand
GTTTGACCTGTCTACATGTCGGAAACATCATCGCTTACAGTGCCAACCATTCTGGGTTGGCCTCGCACCGATTTTCATCATGATATTGTCATAATTGTCGAAATCTAACTTTGCCGAGGACCTGATAACGAAGCCCATTCGTCTCCCAGCTCTCCCATAATCCGTATATAATACAGGAAAGATCCCTTAACCCCTTGCGTAGCAAGGGGTTTTCACTTTTCTTGACCGCTAACTAGGAAAGTTCCGCTAGGGCATAACGTTCCTGGACACCATTGACGAGTTTCTGCCAAGACCTGCTCGGGATCTGTCCTATCCGATCGCTTGAAGCGACCGGGGTTCCTCACGGCTCGATCCGTTTAGACCCCCCTTCTGCGCTCTTATGTCCTGTTTCCCTAGGGGGACAGACGCGATAATCAATGTGTGAAGGGTTTCACAAATAGTCTTCACCACTACTCACGATTGAAGAAGGTGTCTAGAATGGAATCGTCTGTCCGCACTCACTCAGGATTATCCACGTCAGATCCCCAAGCGGTGACGCATCTGCGCAAGATTCATCTTCTGCGTTGGACGCTCGTGTTTTTTGCCCTCTGTAATGTGGCCGCTCACGTCTATGCCACGCCGGGTGCCACCCCTATAACCACATGGTGGATCGATGTCGAAATTGCGACTTATAGTTTGATCGCCGTGATTTATCTCTTCGGATTGCGGATGTTTTACTGGCCGCCCTTGCTGTTCACGGCCTATACGCTGATCATGTATTTCTTAAGCGGTGCCGTCGCGATGGGGGCCATTGATCCGACGCCGTTGGTGGGACATTTACAATTTCTCCACTATTCGTTTGGCCGGGGTTTCTCGGTGATTTCCTGGCTGTACTTGCTGATTGTCGGGTGGGTCATCTTGAAACTGGATCCAGGCAGCCAGGTCAACGACCTGCTCTCCCGCAGCTAATCGGAGAGGGGCTCCCCGAGCTTGGTTCAGTGCCGGAGGTCGGGGAGTTCGGCATCGGCACGGGGGCGTACTTGGCCGTGATGAGAAAGCTCATCGGAGGAAAAGAGATGACGTAACATGGACCGTTTTACTGTCGTTTTGTGGGCAGCGGATGAGTTGGAAGCGGAAGGATTGCAGCAAATCATCGCGCGCGCGCGAGATATGAGTGTCTGTTGTTCCCAGGTCATGCCGGATGGTGCGAACTGGGCGCAGAGCGTCTGTTCGCAGCAACAGGTCGATGTGACGGTGATACTGCAGTCGTTTCGGTGGTTGGATCAGATGGTGCCCGTTTGGCGACACCGCTATCCGTTAGTCCCAGTGGTGGCGATTCTCAAGGAGCCCTGGCATTGGAGTCACATCGTCAGGCTGTTGCATGACGGGGTGAGTGCGATTACCAGCGCAGAGAACTCCCCGACTATTCTCAGTATGATTCGCCTGGCCGTACATCATACCGGCGGCGTCGACGGGGCAATGGTGCAGCAGATGCTGGCCGCATTGCAGGAGTCCCCTACCGAGCACCGCCCCTCTCTGACCCCGCGCGATTTCCGCATCTGGGAATTGATGGCGCAAGGCTGGTCCAATCCTCAGATTGCGGCCTATTGTGATTTGTCGCTGTCGCAAGCCAAACGCAGTGTGCGCCGCGTCTTTCAATATTTAGGGGTGCATCATCGCGGTCAGGCGATTGCCTTATATGACGGCCAAGACCTAGAGAATATCTCTGGAATTGCTCTCCACGTCGATTATCCCGCCATGATTGAGGAGAGCGAAGAGGCCCGACACTCGAGATGAGGAGAGTCTCTCGAGGGGTCCTGGGGCAGGGAAGGCAGGATGTGCTGCAAGGGAAGGAGGGGCGCGTATGCTCTTGGCTAACGTGCTGGTGTTTCTCGACTACGGCGTGCTCGGAATCTTCTTGGGCGTGCTGGTGTTTCATTATGGTTGCCCTGTTCATCGCCTCAATTTCGGCAAAATTCACACCCACCGGGGTGTTTTCGTTATTGGAACCGGGGAGCGTCAGGTCGTGCTGCGGTCCTGGACTACCGTATGGCACGTGATGGCAGGGTCTCGTGCTTATCTGGAACACACCTCTCACGCTCCGGATACTGACGGCCCTTTTATGACGCATCCCAAGCGCTGATCCGCCAGGAATGATCAGGGCCAGGAAAAATGGATCAATCCCAGGGAATCCATTCTTGGGGCCTATGAGTGCAGTCGTCCCTCCCTGAAAATTCACCGGGGATTTTTGATGGCTTTCAAAGTAACAGCTCTTATCTTGCACCGCAATCGTTCCCCAAGCTTTGACGTGACCCCGGAGAGTTCGGGATCTGCGGTGGTGCAGTATGAGGACGGGAGTGCATTACCCGCATTGGGCAACCTCGTAGCTCTGGCCGATGCCTTACATTGCTCCACAGATTATTTGCTAGGCCGCGTGCTGGATCGATACGACACGAAACCATGAATAGGGCATGGCTCTCTGTGACCACTGGCGTTATTGACTGTAGGACGATAGGCATAGCAATCCTCCTCACTGGAGCCGATTAAATGCCCTCCCGGAATTTGAGAACGGTACTGCGGCTGTGCGGTGACAATATGGATTGCGCGTGATACCAAAGCATTAGGGAAAAGTAACTGCAAACGTAAGTTTCCTCCTATAATATTCCATAACTCGGCACCGGACAGCCTTTATCGTCAATTTTTTTCTCGATACGGGCCGCAGCCCCCTACCAGATATAGGGGAATGCGAGCTCCTACGGCCTACTAGATATAGATATCTTCCTGAGCTCACGCCCCTCTTTTTACACTGGGTGTCAAGGCCGATTTGCGGGCCTGAGCGGGCAAGAACGCAGATTGTGGGTAGCCCCGTGGGGCGAACAATCCCCGAACGTCAGCCCAGGACGAACTCGCGTTTTCACCGTGTGCTTTCGAAGCGAAGGGCGAAAAAAACGGAGCGACCTTGACGGCGTGTCAGACTGTCAAGACCGAAGCGAGAAAACTGGTTACGTATGCGTGCTTTTCTCGCTTCGGGCACTCAAATTGTGACACGCCCTGTCAAGGGAAGCGGAGCAATGAGCTCATCTATCATAAGGACATGTATGTTAAATAGCGGAGCGGTTTAAGCGCAGCCCCGCAGAATGTTTTTGTAACAAAAAGGACGACTCGGCTGGGAAGCCGATGTCGATCCGTTTGGTCTTTTTTTAAAACGCGTAAAATGGAGTCGCAAAGTTATCCCCGGTATCCACAAAAATTTGGCGCTTACTACAGGATAAGTTCTGTGGGCTCATTTTCTTGCATCGTACACCAGAAAAGCCGTTCAGCAACCTAAAATCCATTGCCTTCTCGCACGTTGGAAACGGAAGTGAGTCATTCTCCGCAAACCAGATATATTTTACGATCATAAAGAATGCCAAATTATTCTGACGGCCTGTCGTTGGATTTTCTCGGTGTTCTTTTATAACGGCGATCGAGGCCGGCTCTTCGCAATTTCACTGGGGAAGAGCCAGCCTAAATATGGTTTGCCTCTAATTTGGAGAAGTGGATTGTCTTTGTTGTCTAAGCACGTGTTTCATAATTTTTCCCGTGCCGGTTTTGGGCAGTTCACCGGAGATTTCCCATGATCTGGGAACCTCGAATCCGCCCAATTGCTGACGGCAGAAGGTTTCCAAATCACTAATGGCCAGAGTTTGACCCGGCTTGGGCACGACGATAGCGTGCACAATCTCTCCCCACGTGGGATCCGGAACTCCTATGACCGCCGCTTCAAGGACATCGGGATGAGCGTAAAGAACATCTTCGACATGAAGGCTGGAAATGTTTTCACCGCCGGAGATGACGATGTCTTTTTTCCGATCAACAATGTTAATGTAACCTTCTTGGTCTATGACTGCCACGTCCCCTGTAAGAAACCACCCATTTTTGAACGCGCGCTCGGTTTCTTCCGGCCGATTCCAGTAGCCTTTCATTACGCTGTCGGCACGAACTCCCAATTCTCCCGGATGCTGGCCGTCGTGTGGCAAGGGAAGAGCTTCGGAATCCAATATTTCGACCTCAATTCCTACAGCCGGAAGACCGGTTAGAGCCTGCAAGCGATTTTGTTCCGACTGCGGTAGTAATTTTAACGGTGCTTTTACATAGGATACCGAGACGATGGGACAAGTTTCTGTTAATCCATAACCCACAATGCATTCACACTTTAGGCGATTGCGAGCCTCTTCAATCAAAGCATAGGCTGTAGCAGCCCCACCCAGAATAATCTGCTGCAGCGAAGACAAGTCAAAGCGGTCAAGGACAGGGGAATTTAACAAACTGTTGAGCATGGTCGGAACCATCAGCGCATGGGTGGCTTGGGTTTGCTGAACCGAAGCAGCGAAGAGCTCCGGATCAAATCGTGGCACGACCACTTGGGTGGCACCCACGGCAACCAAATAGTGAGGAGATCCCCACGCATTCACATGAAATAAGGGAACGGTCCCGACAATTTGCACAACCTCATCGTTGAGTCCCAGTGTCGCTAAGCTGTTCATGGCATGGGTGTAAAGATTGCGATAGGTCATCATCACGCCTTTAGGCACATCGGTTGTTCCGGATGTATAGAATAGTTCGGCGACATCGTTTTCGTCGATGACAGGAACCGTCGGCGACTGGGAGGATTCCTTGGCAATCATCTCGTCATAAGTCGGCAAAGGGCTCGCTGATCCACTGGCTTCCATAAGCCATACATGTTCCACACTCGGACATTGGTCGGCAATGGCTGTCCACAACGGTAATAACTGTGGAGATAAGATAAGAAGCTTAGGTGTGGCGTCATTGATAATGTAGGCAATCTCAGTGGGATGCAAGCGAATATTAAGGCATAATAAAACGGCGCCAGTTTGAGGAACCCCGTAATAGCCCTCCAACATGCGGTGACAATTCAAAGCCAGGTATGCTACCCGGTCCCCTTGTTTGATACCTGAATGGTCCAGAGCACGGGACAACTGGTTGACCCGCATGGAAAATTCTTCGTAGGACTCATGGACATCTCGGCAAATTATGGCGGTTTTTTTTGAATATATTGACTCGGCGCGATGCAAAAATCGAATTGGCAACATCGGCAGTTCCATGAAAACCCCTCCTTCGAGATAAATCGCAAAGGATCACCAACACAAAAGTTAAACGTTTCAACAGTTTCATTATACAGACAATTCAAAAGGCATGGTAGCGGAATTTGTTCCGGTCTTTTAGGGGTAATGGATGAAGTTGTCTTTCATGAGATATGAGGAGTGGGGGCAAAATACCAAATACCGAGCTCACAGCGCTCGCTTAGGGATGATTGACTCCATGATTGATTCGCTGTGAGCGGTCCACTTTAGAGTGCATTGTACCGGACCCGCAATGTGACTACATGACGCATTCAGCGTGGCCGATGTGCACGACTAGACTTTCTCACGGTTTTCGGCTACAATAGATTTGAAAGTAAGGCTGGATGCCACTCGGCTTCGTCACAATAAGGAGGATTTGCGTTCATGGAGCGCGTGACTTTAGGAATTACAGGAATGACGTGTGATCACTGTGTAGCAACGGTCACTACTGCACTGAAAAATGTCGAAGGGGTGAAATCCGCTTCCGTGAGTCTTAACCAAGAGAGTGCGAAGGTAACCTACGACAACAGTAAAACTTCTGTGGATCAGTTGAAACAGGCAGTAAAGGCTGCAGGTTACGAGGCTAAATAGATTTGGCGGCGTAGGAAGATTCTGCGCCGCTGTTCTTTTCCCAATCAATGGACTTCTGAATTCTCTCCCGGCCCGGATATCTTGGCCGGGTTCTTCCAGTCTATTTGGTCAGGGAAGCCGGGTATTCGACTCGGTTTTGTTCCGGAAGGGGGATTAATAGCGCCCGCTCCATAGCAATTTCATCACAATGCGTCAGCATTGGACATCCGGCGCAGTCAAGAAAATATTTGACGGGAACGGTCTCTCGCGCCACCGGTTGAAAGCCGCACCGTTCAAAGAAGCTTACCTGTCGTGTAAATGCGATAACTTTTTGGTAGCCCAACAATTCTGCTTGAGAGACGGCGTAAAGAACGAGTTTCTGCCCGATTCCCTTTTTGTGAAGATGTGGAGCTACCGCTAAAGAGCGGACTTCACCGACCTGTGAATCCAAACGGTGCAACGCGGCCACGCCACCTATTATTCCCCCAGCATAGGCCACAGCAAGCTGGGACAAATGAGCTGTTAGGGATTCTCGGCTCCGGGGCAACAGAGCCCCCTGATTGGCATAATAAGTCAAAAGCGAATGAATATCCTCAATGTCATCAAAACGGGCAGGCCGAATCAGCACCCTAATCGCTCCTTGAAATTTTTTCTTAGTGTACGTCAATATGCATGTTTATGCAACAGAACAATCAATTTATACTACCCCTTTTAATGTGGTTCTCACTATGGATTGACATAATGAAATATCAATGGCTTCTTTTGCGCCTATGTCAGAGTCAATCACAAGGAGGGACTATGCATCACAGTGTGCCCCTACCAAACTTTCTTGAAGCCGTGAAACCGTTTTTGACGCACTATGGGTATCTTGCCATCTTCTTGGGCGTTTTGTTGGAAGACTTCGGTATACCATTGCCAGGAGAAACCATTGTGCTGACGGCGAGCATTCTGGCGGGCCAAAATGTCTTCAATATTGTTGACGTTATTGTGAGCGCAGCTCTGGGCGGAATTATTGGAGATACGGCCGGGTATCTTTTGGGGTTGCGGTACGGGCACGGTCTTCTCATCCGGTTCGCAAAATATATTGGGTTGCATCAGCAATGGTTGCACAGAATAAACCAATGGGTTGTTCATCGCGGAGTATGGTTAGTGGCCGTGGCGCGTTTTATCGATGGCCTTCGGCAATTGAACGGATGGATTGCGGGGGCCAACGGTATTGTATGGACTCGGTTTATTCCCTTGAATATTGTGGGTGCTACTCTTTGGGTAGTGGCCTGGGCCTTGTCAGGGTATTTGTTTAGCAAGAAAATTCTGGCGGTGATGGATCGCTTCAAACAAGTGGATATTGGATTAATGGCCCTGGGGGTCTTAGGCATTTTGTTTCCTGTTATCCTTCACTACGTTCATAAACGGAAACAGCGCTCGGAAGCGACACAACTGAGAGACAATCCCTAATGATAGACTCTTGAGGTAGGTGAACTGGTCATGAAGTCTGGTCATAGGAACCATTCCATTTATCCACGATAGTGCCTTTGGATGTTTCTTGATTTTGCATCATTCACCTTGTTTTCTAAGGGCTTTCGATTTGAATCCAATCAACCGGAGGCACATTTTTGGATACCACAATACCTCATAACTTAGTCCCCTATAGCTATCTCGTTCCTCTCCGAGTTAAAATTAAAGGGTGAAATCCGTTCGAATGGCCAAGATTCGGGACCAATTTTTTTCGTAATTGCCCTAAATTCCAAGAAGTTGCGTCACAAATCGGTCGGATTGTGAGACTGTGATCATCTCCGGTCGGCAAGTCCCCATAACAAAAATGAATCGGGAATTTTGCGGACAGGGAAGAGGGAGAGAAACAGTATGAATAGACGTACGTGGTTGGGTGCGAGCTTGGCGTTGTTGTTCCTCGTTAGCGGATGTGGGACTGTGCTTGCGCCCCGAAGCGGTGCCGGTGGTTATTCTAAAGCTACGGCTTGGGTCGACCATCGGCTCTTGCCTAAAGATTATATCTTGCTCATCGGGCTAAGCCGTTCACCGAGTCATCATCCCATGACCGTCTATATCATGCGTCACCAGGTGAAATTGCTGGGACGATCTTTGCCGAGAAATACCTTGGTGGGCATTGTCGTCGACCCCAAACGACCTCAATGGATGGGCAGGGTTTATTATCAACTTCCGCATCAAAAGCACTGGCGATTATTAGCCAATCAAAGTGCCATCACACCGTCTTCATGATGATAAAATAGGCCCAAGAAGGAGGGTTAGGTGGTGGCAACAAAATTTTCCGACAAGGCCGAACCTCACTATCTTCGAGCCGTTGGTTACGAAAATCAGGGACGGATTGACGATGCGATACGTGAATACCGAATGGCAAATCGAATAAAAAAAGATTTGATTCCCGCACGCAAACGCCTCGGTGACCTATTTATGCGTCTGGGTAAAATTCAAGAAGCTATTCAACAGTATGAAAAGGCCGTGGACATTACCTCCCAGAAGCGGAAGTGGAAACGCATTCTTGTGCCCGAAACGGACAAATTTTCCTTACCCCAGGTTTTGCAATCTCTCGCTGATGCATACGGAAGCTTAGGTGAACGAGAGCAAGTGATAAAGACTTGGATCAAAATTGCGCATGCCGTGCCAATCAATCCCGGTGACGATCGGATTATCGCCGGGGCTCAACGCAAATTGAAGGACGAGGGAATCGAAGATTATGGACAATGATGTGTACACGGCACATTTTATTTCTGAAGAAAGCCAATGTTTGAAAGGCAATTTATTGGGGGATCCTGCGGTAAGGACTACCGTTGTGATATCACCAAAGGATATCCCTCATGACCGTCCTTTGCCGACAATTTGGGTATTGAGCGGGTTTACGGGCCGTGGTCTGTCTTATTTGAATCAAAGTCCATGGCAGGAAAATTTGTTTGATCGCTTAAGTCGGCTGCGAAGAAATGGCATGCCGCCGGTGCGGGTCGTTCTTCCCGATTGCTTTACCAAGCTTGGCGGTAGTCAATATTTGGATTCACCGGTAACTGGACTCTATGCGACTTATGTATTTGATGAATTACGTTCTCAAATTGAATCTCAATTCAGTCCCTCGTCTCGTATGGTGATGGGAAAATCATCGGGAGGATTCGGGGCAATTGCGGCAGTGGCTATGCACCCTGGTCTCTTTCAAGGTTTGGCTTGTCATTCAGGGGACATGCTCTTTGAGTGGTCGTACTTACCCGATTTTCCTCAGGCCTATCAGATTATTCAAGGTCAAGGAGGGGTTGAGTCTTTTGTTCAAGCCTTTTCGGAGCGGGAAAATAAGCCGGGACCATGGGTAAGTGCCATGAACGTCATCTGCATGGCGGCTGTTTATAGTCCAAATTTAGCCGCCGAGGGATTTCCTGCGGATTTTCCTCTAGATTTTGAGACTTTGGCGTTGAATCCTTCTGTATGGCGGAAATGGCTGAAGTGGGATCCGGTTCGTTTGGTGGACCAAAATGCCATTCAGCAGAACTTGCGTTCCTTGAAGGTACTTTACTTTGATGCGGGACACGAAGACGAGTTTCAGCTCCAATACGGGGCGGCCAAATTGCATAGAAAACTGGATGCGTATCACATTGATCATGTTTTCGAACTATTTGAAGGCGGTCATTTTCACACGAATTGGCGTTTTGATCGGTCGTTAGCTCTGTTGGCACAGGTTGTGTGAATTGAGGAAGATTCAGCCAAATCTCAGCTTTTTACGTCGATTCTTAACACTTTTGCAACGATTAAGCGCTTATATAGAGTAAACGGTATTTACAACCTGGACGGGGAGGTTGGTATGATGATTACACGCCTAGTGAAAGAAATTGTCGCCGGTGGCGTCTTAGTGGGAATTGAAGCCGCACTGTTATATGGCCACGGAGGTTTGCTCAATCGCTATCAGAGCACGACGGCTTCGCCCAAACAAGCCAATAATGTACGCTATGTGCCGGTAACAAAGCTGGCCTCGGTGCAAAATTCTCAGAATTGGGCAGGGTACGAAGTCACTTCACACACGTATAGGAGTGTCTCCGCGTCGTGGCAAGTCCCTGAAATGGTGAGGACCCATGGGGTGGCAGCACAATGGATTGGCCTTGGGGGCGTAAACAGCCATGAACTCGTGCAAACCGGTACCATTGAACAACAAACCGGGAATAGCGGTCCGACTGCAGACGTCTTCGTTGAAAAGCTGCCGAATCACGCGCAAAACATCATGTCCGTTCCCTTAGGGTCACAAATATCGGCTTCCATAACGCCGACAGGAAATAATCAGTGGACATTAAGCGTCAGCGCCCGTTATAATGGGCAAACTCGAAGCAAGAGTGTGACTATGGATGTCTCACCTCGCTATGCCCAAGGTATGGAAACTTCTGCAGAATGGATTTTTGAAGACCCGGCCAATACACAAGGCTCATTGTATCATTTGGGAAAGACCAAGCCAGTCACTTTTAGCCATGTTGAAGCAAACAGTCAGGCTGTTGGCTCCGCAAGCGCCTTAATTATGACCGGAAGAATGGGACAACCGAGAGTTGAACCCACGATGATGAAAGAAGGAGCCTTTACTGTACAGACCGTGCGTGGTTCCTTCCGCAGGCCGTTTCCTGTAAACACTTTACGGCCTGGAAACGGGGTAATTTGGCAGCAGCAAGGCGGTGGATTTAGTATTAGCGGTCCGGGTTTTTCCATTACGAGCCCCGGCTATGGCCAGAGCGATGGGGGAGGGTCAGGAGGATGGCCTCCGTTCGTTCATTCGGTTGTTATTCGCGTGCCCAAAGGGCCCTGGGGTGCAATGGGTCTTTAAGTCAATACCGAAGATTACTGAATTCTGCCCCAAAGTATGGACGGGGTAGGCCGATCTGAGTCGAAAAGTTAGGAAGGTTCTTGCGGCACTTCCGGATCGGCACCTGATACACCTAAAATATTTTTATTTCCGCGAGATTTTGGCTGACGCAGTTCCCATGAGTCGTTAGGATTTATGAGCAACAAGAACAAGTCTCGTATTCTGGGGATCCGAAGTGCAGACTTCCTGAGTTGGTGCTTTGAAAAAAACCTGGTCTCGTTTGTGCGAATTCTTGTTCCGGGAGAAGTAGCCTATGGCAATCATGGATCACATAAGGGAATTGTACGAGTCAGAGGAACGTTATGGATCTCAATTCGCACGATTCTCCCGGATTCTAGTGTTCATAGCATCCAAGCTCTGCAATTGCGAGAGCTATTTAAGTCGATTTGAGTCCTATGCGGCCAATCCCATGTAGTTGGGAACCGAAGTGTCGTCCGGATGCCCACATTTTCTCTATTCGTCATGGAAAAGGCAACTTAAAGAATACCGCTCTCCGGCGGTAACTTTGGACACACCATGATAAAATTCGGACTTCTTGGGCCCATGTCCTCGCTTGGGTCGACTCGTCGTACATAATACCACCACATCTCCAATATTGCCTCCGATAATGTGGCGTTCTGGGGGTTTGTGGGCATATTCCTCTTGAACCAGCAATTTTCCGCCTTCGAAATCATGACCGGATTCGCTTAAGACAATGATAATTTGTAAAGGAAAAAGAACCGAGCCATGGCGGTCCTGATGCCATAGATTAAATCCGCCCATCGGGTAATGAAGCATCATCACTCCCGGTTGGGTTTGTCCGGCATTATGACAAATCGTTAAAAATTTATCGAGGGAATCAGGAAAGTGGTGGCTTGTCTGAGTATCCCACAAATGGTGGGATACATCCCGTAAATACGGATACATTTTCGTGCGTAACTGGATCAGAAATTCAGGAAGTGGATTGCGAAAATAACGATACTGGCCGTAGCCAAAATTATGATGGTCCATATCCACCGTTGGACCAAAGTCTAGGGAACTGGTCCATAACTCCCTTAGCATTGTGCTTTCTGCTTTGGTTAACCACCTATGAATGACCGCGTACCCTTTTTGTCGGATGTCCCATTCGACGCTGGACCAGTTCACGTATTCAAATCGTTGAGATGCCAACAGCATTATTTCACTCACTACCCTCTCATATAATCTTTAGTATTGCACGGCACCACAAATGGCACAAGAGTTCGACCCTCCACAAAATTGATGGCGTGGGATTCTTGCGAGAAAATTTCGGTTAAGCTGGTTTTACTCGCAATGGGTTTGTCCAAAGTTCACTGGTCTTGTTCGGTACATATCGCAATTGTATGTCATGATAACGCTGCTGTGCCTTTTTTTGTAAAGCCAAAAATGCGAAGCCATTTGGTCTACCATTTTCTTATTTGTAATGCGATATCGATCTGGCGTAACGGGTAGGTCTCGTGGCTTTTTGGGTAGTGATGGTTCAGCTCATACCCTAGGTGAATGTGGCCGACGATGTAGGAGTTTTTAGGCAAGGGACATAAAAGACACAAGGTATTATCCTCATCTTGGTCAATTCGCGAAGTGGATTCTTTTGGATGGCATACATTCCCTCATTTCCTTGGTTATTCTGATATTTCTAGTAAGAATCTCACAAGCAAGTGTAAAAGAAACTCTCTTCGCCCGAATGAATCGCGGCTTCTAGGCCACCATTTTATGATAAAATGCGGACCAATTTACGTAAATAGCCGGTAAGAGGGATTGTGTTATTTCTAGAAACGGGATGCAAATTAGGTGTTGTCTTCCCCCACTGATGTTTGCAGAACAGCCCGGGCTAGGAGCTCTCCTTTTCGCGATAACTCATAGTATGTGTGCGTTTTCCGGGGAGTGTGGTATTTTTGCCGACGTTTCAGCGTTTTCTTAACGGACGAAGTCAAGTCATGTCGATCGAGTTCTTTTCCTGATGTTTTCTGCATGAGCCCAAAGTCCAAGAGAAGTTGATAGTTTGCCCGTATTTCTTCTATACTTAATCCGCTTCGTCTGCCTAAGAGTCTTTTATGGACAATCATGGGCGTATCCGGACCATAGTGTTTTGTATGCATCATTAACTGGTAAGCGATCGGATGTTGGGCGAAAAATTCTTGCCACAATATGAGTTCTTTGGCACTGAATACGGACATGGAATCATCTCCTTACTACTATGTTAACGCATTCGTAGCCATGATGAGACGAGGTTTAGAGCTAAGAACGAGTGGCCAGGGCCCAATATGAAGCGGAGGGTCCGAAGAAGGGGGGGCGGGAACCGAAGGAAGGTTCCTAACAAACTGAGTATTATTCAATGCGAAAATGTTGGATTTCGCCATAAGGATGTACCACAAGAGATCCTCCGCGACATTTCTTTTGAGTTGAACCCGTCGGAATTGGTCATGATCGTGGGACCGTCGGGAACCGGGAAAAGCACACTGTTGCGTTTATTAAACCGTTTGGAAGATCCATATAGAGGCCAACGGTGGTTTATGGGCAAACCCTATGAACAGTGGCCCATTCCGCAATTGCGAAAAGGCATCGGTCTGGCCACCCAAGGAGCGATAATGCTGGAGGGAACCGTTGAAGATAACATTCTCACCGGCCCGAGGATTTGGAAGGAAAGGGTGGATCCTAGGGAATATGTCGGGATGGTCCATCTGCCGACGGATTACCTTACGCGCCCTGCGCGGGAATTGAGTGGCGGAGAGAGGCACCGTGTAGCGCTTGCTCGGATCTTGGCAAATCATCCAAATGTGCTCCTCCTAGATGAACCCACCGCAGCACTCGATCCGGGGAGCCGTATGGAAATTGGCGATTTGATTCGGGATTTATTTCAGCGGTGGCAAGATCGACTGACGGTTTTATGGGTAAGCCATTTTTTGGACGAAGTAGAGCGATATGCCGACCGGATTTTATATCTGGAAGATGGAAGAATAGTCCTGGACGGGAACTGGAGAGACATCGGAAACGAGATCAAAGGACGCTTCTTCAACAAGACTGGTTCTGAAGAAGGGCTGTTTTCCTAATTGCCCATCCATTATTCGAGGCAAGAAGTATATGCTGTGGTTGGGATGCTTCTAATTCGCAGAATTATCCCCGGCCTACCGTATCTTATCACCTTTGGGATTCACTTTGGTTCACGAAATCCTCGTTAAAACATGAATACCGGAAGGAGGAACGCGGCCTCAGTTTGGCGCCTAGGCCGGAACATGCCGCTAATTTCACATGCAGCTGGCTCCCTACAAGCTTATCTTGCTCTTGGTATTGATTGGGGTTAGTTTAATCCTTTCACGGGTTCGCCGTTATGGACTGGAACGGGATCTGCTGGAAGGAACTGTTCGGACCTTTGTTCAGTTGTTTGTTGTGGGTTTTGTGCTCAATATGATATTCCATGCGAACCATTGGTATTGGACCGTTCTTATGCTGTTACTGATGGTATCTGTGGCTACCCAGAATGCGAGTCGGCGCGGTATGGGTATTCCCAAGGTTGTATGGTGGGTGGGGATCGCGATTTTGTGCGGAACTGTAGTGACCATGATTCTTCTTCTGAGTTTGAAAATTATTCAGTTCTCACCACGCTATATTATTCCGGTGGGGGGGATGGTCATTGGTAATTCCATGATTGCCTCGGGATTGGTGCTAAACCGGTTTCTGGAAGATTTGGCGATCAAACGGGAATGGGTAGAAACTTACTTGAGTTTGGGTGCTTCCCCCGATTTGGCCATTAGCCAGGTGCTGTCGCCTTCGGTTAAGGGCAGCATGATTCCTACCCTGGATTCGATGAAAACCGTAGGGCTGGTAACGCTTCCCGGAATGATGACGGGGGCGATTTTAGCGGGAGACAATCCTTTAAGCGCCGTGGAGTTACAAATTATGGTCATGATGGTTTTGGCCACGGCAGTCATGATTACGAGCACCGTACTGGGATACATTTTGTCGCGTGCGTCATTTACCCCTTCGCAACAGCTGATAAGGATTAATAAACCGTCCGGTTAATGGTCAAAACATCTCTTGAGGTAAGAGGACAGACACGCAACCTTCGGGTTAGGATCTTGGGCCGTAATAGACCGAATTGGAATAGGCAACAAAAATCTTCATGGACGGCACAGAAAAAATCAGCGAGGCAAAGTCCATGATAGAGCCTCACAGCTCGGTCTCTCGCTTCTTGTGGAAGACGGAGAGTTTTCTCCGTCACTGTCCCGTGACTTTGATATACTGTTCATATCGTCACGTCATAACGGTTATAGGTGGGGGATTTCTTGCAATTACTCGCACAGTTTTCACCAAGCATGCCAACTGTCCAGCGAGGATTTTGGGCAGACATGAAACAGACCGAAGAGTGGCTACGCATTCTCGACAAAAAGATCACGCACAGAACTTTGGTTCTTCAAGGGAAAACCATGGCACAGCTTGAGCCCTGGCTGCCACGGTTGCGCTCTCCGATTGAACTGGAAGGATGGCTAGACCCCATGGAAGTGCAGTTAACGTGGCGTTATCTGATTGAATTTTTAGTCAATTCAGGGCCGGACAGTATCATGATTCCCTGCGGGGGAGACGCCGCCGTACAATGGGTTCCCGGTCGCATTATCGTTCGTGCTCCTCACAATTCCTGGATATGGTCCCACGTTACGGACAGCTGGGATCCAGCTGCATGGCCTGTCAAGGAGCGAGTGGAGTGGTGGGAACATGGCCGTTTGCAGCAGGCCGCCCGGACCCAATGGGGATTATTTGAACAATGGCAGTATCCTTATGCTATGGAAGAGTGGCGAATTCATGTCAGTCGAGATTTCAGCTCAGCTCTGGAAGCATGGTGGCAACAACTGGCTAAGCGTCTTGGTAATCGCCCCTTAAAAGTTACCTGGAAAAAAGAAGAAGCCGAAAATCCGCACAAAATTTTGGGACTTCCCGTACGCTTGACACTTGTAGGGATAAAGATATCGGGTGACGAGCATGGTTTTTGGTCATCCGTCCTCCACTGGCCGGAGCCACGACAGTTGCGTGCAGTGATGCATTGGTTCAGCCCCGAGTGGAATAAATGCTGGTCCACTCGTGTTTCCCTGAAACGGTGGAAACAGGGAACACGGCTGGAAGCCCAATACACATTGAACCACAGGCCATTGACGAAAGATGCGGTACGAATTATGCGCCACGAGATGCATCATTTTCCCATCTTTCACCTACAGCCCGTCATGACTTCCGACATCGCTCGCACCTCTGAGGGGTGGGCAGGATTGGTGGATAGAGCCACAGCCAGCCAATGGAAGGAGCAGGTGACGAATCAACTGATTGCTTACTCGTGGCCTCGGCCACAATTTATGCGCATCCCACCACGCATTCGCTTAGGTTCGTCATGGATAATTGATCGTTTGAGTTCTCACCCGGGAATATGGTCCCTAAAGCACCGATTCCTTCCTTTAACGGTTCAGATTCACTGGCCCCGCAAAAATCACCCTGGCAACCTCACTGTCACATTCAGAAACCAAATTTCAGCTAATTTGCATGATCTTGACCCGCGATCAGACATCGACCGTTTTTCGCTTAATCGCCGCTATTGGATTGCCATCATAGCCTATCGTATTTTGCCCCTTCTTGAGCAACTCGTTCTCAACCCAGAACCCTTTTAAGAAGAGGCAGATCAACTGGTTTGTTCCGTGCGCATACGATCCATGAGCATCCGCAGAATGGAAACTTCCTTGGCTAGACGGGTGCGGGTGGTCCGCAATTCAAGCAGTTCCTGTTGAGATTCCACCGGCAAAGGCACATGCGCCGCAATCCAATAAGACAAAGCTTCAGGTTCAACAGGCAGTTGCGGCCGGGTTCGTTCGCTTTGAACAAAACTCCAGATTTCGGAACTCAAGGCACCGGCTTCGTCAATAAGCAAAGTCGGAACCGAATCATCAAGATCGGGTAAATACTTAAACTGGCCTACCATGTATTTATTGCCGTGGCGATAAGACAGGAGGCTAATGCGGCTGATTCCGGTTAATTCTAGCTCCATACTACCGTCGTCCGATTCTTCGGATTGCAATACGCGTGCCGATGTGCCGATATTGGAGGGTTCGGTGTCATGCTCACTTGACCGCACGTCGTCGTCAATGCGTTCTTTACAGACACATAACGCTGTGTCCTGTTGAATGCAATAGGATATCATCAACTTGTGTGCGGGATTCTCGATGTGCAGCCGGGCTTTGGCGCCTGGGAAGAGGATCCCTTTTATTGGCAGAATTGGCATACTAATGGTCTCTCGACTTGCAGGCATTACGCCACCCCCTTAATAGACGCTCATAAAATGCACCGGTTTTCACGTTCTTCATCCCTACTATGGGATTAATACTTATTTTACCGAATTCTGCGAAATCACACAAAGCAAATTACCCAGCGCTCGGGATATTAGGTTGACATTTTCTGCTCACCCATCATCGTTCCCACGATCACACCAAATCTACCTCTATGTGATGATAACCTTCTATTGGGGCGGAAATTTAAGAAATCACGTCCTAACTTGAGCCCGGTTCTGTACAACGGCCATGAGACATCCCAAAAAATGCTACAATAAGCACGGATATTTGGCGGATAGGGGGACGTACATTGACTAATTTAACAAATTTTGGCTTGAGCGATGAGCAACAAATGTTTCGTGAAACGATAAGGCGGATGGCCCAAGATAAAATACAACCCCGAGCGGCAGAGATTGATGAGAAGGGCGAATTTCCTTGGGACATCGTTGAACTCTTTCGAGAATATGGATTAATGGGTGTGGCGATGCCCGAAGCATACGGAGGCACCGGGGCCGATTTGCTGACATTTTGCATTGCAGTCGAGGAAGTGGCACGTGTATGTGCTACCTCGGCTCTCATTATCGCGGCCCAGCATTTAGGGGCAATGCCACTGCTTATTGCGGGCAATGAAGAACAAAAACAGCGATATTTGCCGGCCATTGCACGGGGTGAACGGCTTTCAGCCTTTGGCTTGACGGAACCCGAAGCCGGTTCGGATGCCGGAGGAACCCAAACACGGGCGATTCGGCACGGTGACGAATACACGTTAACCGGCAGCAAAGTGTTTATTACTAACGGTGGCTTGGCCCAAACCATGGTGGTATTTGCCTCGACCGACCCGTCACAAGGGACGCGGGGTATTTCAGCTTTTGTTGTGGAACTGGACCAACCTGGGGTATCGATTGGGCATATTGAAAAAAAAATGGGCATCCGCGGTTCTCAGACCGCGCAACTACTATTCGATAACGTAAAGGTTAATGCTTCCAACCGCTTGGGCGACGAAGGGGAAGGCTTTAAGATTGCCATGCGCACCCTTGACCGAACGCGCCCCGGAATTGCGGCACAGGCCTTAGGCATTGCACAAGGGGCGTTGGACGTGGCTGTGGATTATTTGTATGAAAGAAGGCAATTCGGTACGACTTTGAGCCAATTTGAAGGGCTACAATTTATGGCAGCGGATATGCAGACTCAGGTTGAGGCCAGTCGTCAGTTGCTGTATCGTGCTGCTGAAATTGTTGAGTCGGCGGGATTTGAAAGTCATGCCAGCCCGGAAGTCACGAGGTATTCGGCCATGGCCAAACTCATGTGTTCCGACACTGCTATGCGTGTGACGACAGACGCCGTGCAGTTATTAGGAGGATATGGTTATATTCAAGATTATTCGGTGGAACGCATGATGCGGGATGCGAAAATTACGCAGATATACGAAGGAACGAATCAGATTCAAAGATTGGTCATTTTTCGCAACATGAGCCACGGGAGCGTTTAATTTCAATGAGGAAAGTGTATATTGAGGAAAGCACTGCATTTATTGGGCAGCAAGTGATCATAGAAGGTTGGATCACCCATTATCGATCATCCGGTAAAATTCATTTTGTGGTACTACGAGATGGAACCGGAGTATTACAGTGTGTCGTTAAAAATCCGTTGCAACTTTTAGAAGGCGTTGACCAATTATCCGAACTGAGCCAGGAGACGGCAGTTCAGATTACGGGAGTTCTCCATTCCGATAGCAGGGCTCCCCTCGGAGTGGAATTGGAAGTTCAAACGGTAAAAGTGATAGGATCAAGCACAAACTATCCCATTACCCCCAAAGAGCACGGAGTTGATTTCTTACTCGAACACCGTCATTTGTGGGTGAGAAGTCCCAGGCAAGCAGCCATTTTGCGTATTCGGGCCGCAATTATTCATGCGATTCGTGAGTTTTTGGACAATCACGGATTTATTGTGGCAGATCCTCCGGTTATCACACCGGCTGCAGCGGAAGGGAGTACGACGCTATTTTCTCTTGATTATTTCGATGAGCATGCCTACTTGTCGCAATCCGGTCAACTCTATCTGGAAGCGCTGGCCATGGCTTTGGGACGGGTATATTCATTTGGGCCCACATTCCGAGCAGAAAAATCCAAGACTCGCCGTCATCTCATGGAATTTTGGATGGTGGAGCCGGAGATGGCATTTTGCGATTTTGAGGAAAATCTGGTATGGCAGGAACAACTGATCGGCTATGTGCTCCAATACGTGTTGGAAGAACGCGAACAGGAACTCAAAACTATCGAAAGGGATACAGAGCGTTTGCGCACGGTCAAACCACCTTTTCCACGCATCACCTATGATGAGGCTTTGGAAAGGCTTGGTACGAGGGGATTCGATCTGAAATGGGGTGAAGATCTGGGAGCACCTCACGAAACAGCCTTGGCAGAAATGTTTGACCGTCCGGTTTTTGTCACTCATTATCCTACGGCATTAAAAGCTTTTTACATGCAACCCGATCCGAATAATTCGCAGGTTGTGCTGGCAGCCGATATGTTGG
Source organism: Bacillota bacterium (assembly GCA_021821465.1). Classification (GTDB taxonomy): domain Bacteria; phylum Bacillota; class Sulfobacillia; order Sulfobacillales; family Sulfobacillaceae; genus Sulfobacillus. The sequence continues at coordinate 7,364 of JAKACM010000066.1, read as the reverse complement.
CCCCCGAGGGATACGGGGAGATTGTAGGGGGCAGTCAGAGGATTCATGATTTCCGACTGCTTGAAGACAGGATGCGCCGCAATCATTTGGATCCGGAACTTTACAGATGGTATACCGACTTAAGACGGTATGGATCTGTGCCGCATAGCGGATTTGGCATGGGGTTGGAACGCGTCGTGGCATGGATTTGCGGGTTGGATCACGTCCGGGAAACTATTCCTTTTCCGAGGACTTTGAATCGTGTATGGCCCTAGCCCAAGGGACTTTAAAATGGCCTCAGGAATAGGATTAGTGTATTTGTCTTGGAATTTAAGGAGGAAAATCGATTGGATACCTCAGCCAATAACGGACCGGTCAATATTGGCGAGATTTTGAATCAGACGCGCGTCCGGCGGCGTCTCTCGGTTGATGAGGTCAGTAACGCCTTACATATTCGGCGCAAATATCTTCTGGCTTTAGAGCAAAATCGATGGGATGATTTGCCTGGAGAGGTTTATGCTCAAGGATTTTTGAAAAACTATGCGCGTTATCTTGACCTTAACGGTGAAGATTTGGTTGAAGAACGCCGACGGCAAATCGGACAACCAGTGGACCGTCCTCCCTTGCCTCCACTAGAACCCTTGAGCCGAACGGGATTATACACTCAGTCGATGGAAAGATCCGCCACCTCGTCTCAACCGCCGCCCAAAAAGCGCACAAACCGCCACGAGAAGACGGAGGCCCCCGATTACTCAAGTCCGTCGAGCCTGATCTGGCTTTTAAGCGCCTTACTGGTGTTATTTGTAGGGGGATTATACCTTTTGGAGCGTTCGTCCCACTCGGCTGCTGCACCCAGACACGCACTGGCATCCGGACAAACCAAAAAAACCCCGACCTCCAAAAAAATTCAGAAGGGTCACTTGAAGGCAACACAGACAAAAAAGACGCCGCGAAAGCACGAGAATCACGTAACGGCAATGAACTCGGTGAATGTTCGATTAGAGACAACCTCTCAAAGCGGGAAACTGTTTTTTGCTACTTATCTGGTTAACAAAACTCCGGTGCAGGTAAATCTGGTGTTCACAGGAGCATGTTGGACGAAGGCTATTATTAACGGGGTGACACAGCAGCAGAAAATATATTATAGCGGTCAAAAAGTCTCCTTTACGGGAACACAGTCCGTCAACGTGATACTCGGATCGCATTATGTCACGATGCATGTGGACGGGAAGCCAGTGTCTTTGCCCAGTCCAAGCTATGTGCTGGACATGACATTCCAAGGCTGAAAAAAGCATGCTTTTTCTTCAGTCGGTCAAAATATGAAAAACCGACAGTGAGGGAAGAACATGTGGAAAACAGCCGTTACACTCTTGGCGGTTGGTATGGGGTTACCAACTGTTCATTATTCGGGCGTGCATCGTACTCTAAAGCCTATCATATCGCAGCAAGGGCCTAATATGACGTCTCGAGCCGCTATTCTCATGGATGAGCGGACAGCTGCGATTCTTTATGAAAAAGACGCGTTTCGGCAATTGGACCCAGCCAGTGTCACTAAAATGATGACGGCTTTGCTCGTCATTGAACACGGTCATTTGTCCACAATGGTGACAATTTCCAGGAGTGCGGCCCAAGTTCCTGGATCTTCTCTGCATATTGCGCCCGGGCAAAAATACACGGTGCGCGATTTGTTGTATGGTCTTTTAATGCGCTCGGGAAATGACGCTTCCGTGGCTTTGGCACAAGCCGAAGCCGGCTCCGTTCGCAAATTTGTCGCCGAAATGAATAGCAAAGCCCAGGAATTAGGAGCTTTCAATACGCAGTTCGAGAATCCCAACGGTTTAACGAAGCCGGGACACTTTTCGACAGCCTATGACTTGGCTCTGATCGCTCGAAAGGCGATGTCCCTTCCTCCCTTTCGCCAAATGGTCGGCACCAAAGAATATGACATACTCGAACACCGCGACCACCGCCATCGAAGCGTTCATAATACGAATCAACTCCTTTACACTTTTCCTTATGCCACGGGAATAAAAACGGGAACCACTGACGCCGCAGGAAAATGCTTAGTCGCGTCGGCCAGTCGAAATGGGCAAGATTTGATTGCTGTGATCTTAAACAGCCATGATCGGTATCATGATGCCAAAAAGCTCTTGAATTGGGGATTTGAGCATTGGTCCACTGTAGAGGTATTGCAACCGGGGCAGACCGTTGCCCGAATACCGGTTATTCATGGGAAAAATTCCTTGGTTCCTGTCACGGTATCCCGTCCAATGTGGTTGTCAATTCCCAATCAGGAAACGTATGATTTGTTGATACGGCCGTTGCGGCTAACCGCTCCGGTCAGGTGCCGGCAGCCCGCCGGATTTGTTTCGGTTGTTACCCCAGGGCAAGCACCTGAGGTTGAACTCCTTAGGACTAAGCGGGCTGACGGGGTCCGTAAAGACCGGTTTTCTTGGAATTGGTTCAAACGCGTGTTATCCGCGATAAATAGGTTCACCGTACGTCAGTAACTGCTTGAGAGTGACCAGCTTGTACCCTTTATTTTTCAATATCTGAAGAATGGCGGGCAGCGCGATATCGGTTTGTTTGCATGTATCCGATGCATGCATTAAGACAATGTCGCCGGGATGGATTCGCCCGCCGACGCGTTGAATAATTGTCGAGACTCCCGGATTCATCCAATCCAATGAGTCGGTGCCCCAAGTCACCGTGGTGTATCCTACCGATCTCGCGGCCAAGATGGATCGACCATTGAAATCCCCATTGGGCGGTCGGACAAAACTCGGCTTGACACCGGTAATCTCTTGGATGACTTTGTTGGTTTTCATCAGATTTTCGACAATTCCGGGGTTGGATAACTCCGAATAGTTTACGTGGGCCCATCCATGCGACTCTATTTCAGCGCCCGCTTGAGCATACTCTTTAACAACTTCCGGATGTTCTCGAGCCCATGGACCGGAAACAAATATCGTCGCCGGAACATGGTCGCGCTTGAGTATCGCCAAAATTTTGGGAGGCATCAAGGTGCCCCACGAAATATCGAATGTCAATGCCGCGACTTTTTTTGTGGTTGCCACATCTCGCAAGGAATATCGATCTTGCGCAGGAAGAACTCCCATGGCTGTACTTTGTGCTAAGACTCGTTGCGGCCATGCAATGGTGATCGCGTCCACAAGACTGATCGTAACAAGCATCACTAGGCTTAGCCAAATGAGTCGATAACGCATGCCAAAACTAGACATCATTTCATCTCCTTGTGCTGATTCGGGATCATGTCCCAAGGTATACCGAGAACATACTGTAATGAGCAAACAAGTTGGGAGGCAGGACTCCAGCAAAAAAAGTTTGCCTCTTTATTTTCCCTTGTGGCTACGCTATGATACGTCCGAGGTGATTGTATTGACGACCAAGGTTGGGATGGTGTCTTTGGGCTGTCCCAAAAATCGCGTGGATTCCGAAGTGATGCTGGGAATCTTACAGGAAACCGGATATGAATTGACTCCGGAAGCCGCTGAGGCCGATGTTTTGATCGTGAACACGTGCGGTTTTATTAATTCAGCTAAAGAGGAATCTATCGACACTGTTTTGGAGATGAATCGGTATCGAGAAAAGGGCCACCTTCGTGCCTTGATCATGGCTGGATGCCTTTCCCAACGATACCAACAAACCCTGTGGAATGATTTGCCAGAAGTGGATGCCATGGTAGGGACCGGGGAGTTCTATCGGATCGTGGAAGCGGTGGAAGGGGCATTACACGGTACGAAGCCGCATTTTTGGGGCGAGATGCCTGTTTCCGGTGTGAGGAGCACACGAAAACTCACCACGCCGGAATACACGGCTTATTTGAAAATAGCTGAAGGATGCGACCATAGCTGCAGTTTCTGTGCAATTCCGCAGATGAGGGGAGGTTATCGCAGTCGCCCCTTGCAGGATATTCTATTCGAAGCGCGAGGACTCGTTGACCGTGGGGCACGGGAACTGATCCTCATTGCCCAAGATTCCACTTTGTGGGGCCATGATCTTTATGGAAAACCTAGTTTACCACGACTTTTGTATGCGTTGCAGGAAATCCCGGACTTAGTAATGGTGCGAATCATGTATAGCTATCCGACGCAGATTACTCCGGATTTTGTTCGCGCCATTAGGGATTTGCCTGTCGTGGCTAAGTACCTTGACATGCCGCTGCAACATGCCCATCCCGAATTGCTACAGAGAATGGGTCGGCCCTTTCGACGCGAAAAAACCGAGCGGGTGCTGAATATGATTCGGGAAAATTTGCCCGATGTGACGCTCAGAACGACATTTATCGTAGGATTTCCGGGGGAAACAGCCGAACATTTTAACACGCTGCTCGAATTTATCAATACAATGCAATTTGACCATGTAGGGGTATTTACCTATTCGCACGAAGAAGGCACACGGGCAGAGAATTTGGGTGACCCGGTACCGGAATCGATTAAACTTGATCGGCGCCGTGAAGCCATGTTGGCCCAAAGAAGACTGGTAGGGTCTGTTCGGGGGAGACATATCGGGCGAGTCGTCCCTGTATTAATTGAAGAAGCGGGGGACACAGTGAGCCTTGGACGGAGTTGGATGGATGCGCCGGGTATTGACGGAGTGATGTATATACAGGGGCATTACACGCCGGGGCAAGTGATATCCGCAAGAATTACGGGTACACGCGAATATGACCTGATAGCGGAGGCGTAAATGTGAAGCTCGCCGATTATGTAACGTTATCGCGGGTTGTTGTGACTCCCATAGTAATGATCTGTTGGAATTTAGGGCCAACCCACTGGCATTGGATTGGACTTATCATTTTTATCGTCGCGGCCTTAACCGATTTTGCCGATGGCAGACTGGCACGACGTGCTGCCCAAACCACCCGACTGGGGGCTTATCTTGACCCTCTGGCCGACAAGATTCTGGTTTTGGGAGCCAGCCTGGCATTAATTTCCCAAGGCCGACTTTCGATATGGATCGTTTTTATCCTATTGTTGCGCGAACTGGCCATTATGGGACTCCGCTCTGTGTTGCCATCCGACACGACCATGGCTGCCAGCTACGCGGCGAAATGGAAAACAACCGCACAGTTGGTGGCCTTGGGGGCTTCCGCCGTGTTGAGCGGTTGGGTTCCGGACGCGTTATGGGCAGTCGCGATTTCTTTGACAATTTGGACGGGCGGCGAATATTTTTACCATTATTGGCCTGAAATTTGAAATAAATCGTTATTATTGTCGAATTCCTCCTGAAAAGACAACCTTTGACGGGACCATAGATATTCTTCGTATGATATACTGCCCAGTGTTTGGGCGGCGTAATTTATGTGTCGGTCAAAAATCTCGCCAAAGGAGGCGAGTTGCAATGATGAAATTTTCCGTCAAACAAGTTTTCGTAGTTTTTGCCATGTTTGCTGTGGTATTGGGGATATTGCGTGGAGCTCAATGGGTTTATTTGCGCTCAGTCGTGCGCTCGCCTCTGAAAGAGACCATCGACCATATCCATGGGGTCAGTCAGGTTGCCGTTACGCCTCAAGGAGGCGTCTCGGTTACCTTGACGAAAAATGCAAACCTTATGAGCAGTTATGAGGCCATAGAAAGTGCCGGGAAAAGCGTTTTGGGTCATTCGTTGACGAATTTGGTAATTGACAGTCGCACCAATGCCGCCATGAATACGGTGGTGAATTCATTGCGTCTCATCGTGGCGCAAGGGGAAGCTACCGGGCAATATGTGTCTATGAACACGGCCATACACCACTTAGCTGCGCAGCACCACTTGGCGGCCACGGTTCAATTGAGTAATCACCACATTTTCGTTTCGCTTCAATCCCATGATCATTGGCTGGATGAAGTCATGCCCTTGAAGTTAGGGGGAGCGGGATCATGATTAAAGAAGTGATAATAGGCGGCATCCTGGCTCTTCTTGTATTTTTGGGGCTCGACGGCGTGGACATATGGCCCATAATTTTACTGCTGGGTCTGGGGGGAGCGGTTTATTTCTCGGGAATTTTGAATCGTTTAGGTACGCGTACGGTACGTAAAGTGCAAGTTGGCCAGGTTAACACGTCCTTTCAGGACATTGGCGGGCAGAACATGGCCAAAAATGAGTTAAAAGAGGCTCTCGAATTTATTTTAAAACCTGATGTTATTAGCCGCCTCGGCATAAGACCGCTTAAAGGAATATTGTTGACAGGGCCTCCCGGTACGGGTAAAACTCTGTTAGCCAAGGCCGCGGCGCACTATACGGAATCGGTATTTTTATCGGCATCCGGATCCGAATTTGTCGAAATGTATGCCGGGGTGGGGGCGCAAAGAGTGCGGCAGTTGTTTCAAGAGGCCAGGACTACCGCCCGCAAGGAGTCGAAATCGAGTGCCATTATCTTTATCGATGAAATTGAGGTGATGGCTGGTCACAGGGGTAGCAACCAGTCCCACCTGGAATATGACCAGACTCTGAATCAGTTGCTGGTCGAAATGGACGGTATGCCGGTACACGACGACGATGTTCGGATTCTTGTCATGGCGGCCACTAACCGAGTAGATTTGCTGGATCAAGCCTTGATGCGCCCTGGGCGATTCGATCGTTTGGTCAGGGTGGATCTACCCGATCGCGAAGGACGGCTCAGCATTTTGCAATTGCATACCCGTAATAAGCCGCTCGCCATTGATGCCGATCTTGATACGATTGCCCGTGAAACCTTCGGGTTCTCCGGAGCACATCTCGAGAGTGTCTGCAATGAAGCGGCGATTCTGGCCATGCGCGAGGAGGCCGAATCGATTACCACCAGGCATTTGAGACAAGCAGTAGATAAGGTCATGCTGGGAGAACGGATGGATAGAAGACTTCGTCTGGATGATATTAAACGAGTTGCAATCCACGAAAGTGGACATGCACTCATTGGCGAATTGGTTTCACCTGGTTCTGTCTCCTCGGTAACCATTGCACCTCGTGGAATGGCCTTAGGCTTTGTCCGTCATGCTCCGGACGATGACCGTCTTTTACAAACCGTGTCTGAATTGAATGCCGATATTCAGGTGCTTTTGGGAGGATCTACTGCCGAACGGTTCATTTTAGGCGAACGCAGCACGGGTGCGGCCAACGACTTTGAAAAGGCGTGGGACATTGCTCGGCAGATGGTTGTTTCCGGCATCTCGTTGCTGGGAGTGATTCACGAGGAAGCTTTGTCGCAGGATCTTCTCTATCAGACCATCCGGGATATTATTACGGAACAGCAAGACATCGTGGAGGGTTTAATAACCCCTGAATCCGTGACGAGGTCATCGCAAATGGGGACGGATCCGTGGTCCCAGGCCGATTTCGGCGATAATGAGACGGCACCCATTGGGTGAAAAGGGAGGCGGGAAAAAATTGTTCCCAATGGTGCG
>JAKACM010000065.1 GCA_021821465.1 Bacillota bacterium | reverse complement strand
AAAGCGATATAGCTCGGGAGTTGTTGCCACGACACAACAGGATCTTCCGCCGTCCTTGGCGCGATAAAGAGCCGTGTCGGCGGCATGGTACAATGAATCCGGATCCGTTCCGTCTTGGGGATACCAGGCGATGCCCGCAGAGAATTTTACGTGCTGTTCTCGGAAAAAAGAGCCGGCCAAGGATTTCAATCGCTCCAAAAGTGGCTGGAAGGTTGGAATATCCGCAACCCACCAAGCAAATTCGTCTCCGCCAAGACGGCCAAATGCGTCTGCTGTGCGCCCCATGGTTTGTTGAGAGCGACTGAAGGCGAGAAGCAGGCGATCGCCATAGGGATGTCCCTGCGAGTCGTTGATATTTTTAAAGCGATCCAAATCCATTAAAACGAAAGCGGCAGAGCTGAGTTTGTGATCGATGTCCAGTTTGACCCGGCTCCAAAACCCGCGGCGGTTGAAGAGGCCGGTAAGGGGATCGGTCAAGGCAATGTCATTGAGCTGTCTGATTTGCAAATTCAAGGCAACGTCATAAGTATCCAGCGTAATTTTGATGTCGTTGACCCATCTGCGGCGGATTGTGAGCATGCTGGGCAATGGGGGATGGGAAGGGTTTGTAATGCTTTCATGGTAGGCAGAAAAGAGCAAGTTATACAACCCCACATACCATGAGGGGAAAACGTGGGTTCTGATGTGAGAAAATCCGACACGTCTTGCGGCCTCCACATTAGCCGGATCGCGGGGGGAACCGCAAAACACCGAACGGTATGATTCCAAGTGGGTTCGAAACCAGGTTTTGGCGTCGAGATAGTCCGGGAGAACAGCAATCATTTCCGGTTCCAAGATGACGGTTTCGGTGGCCATGTCGCACCAGAGGGAAAACATGAGATGAATTCCCTCCTGAAAAGTGTTCCACTGTCGTTCATCCTCATCGGTCCAAATCCACAGCAGGTCGACCATGATCAGACACCCCATCCTCTGGAAATATGGAATAGATGATGATTATATTCGTTTTCTTTTTGGTAAAATCCTGCAACTAGAACCGGAAAATTCGGAGGCGGCGAGGGGAAAATTCCTGTTGTCGAACTGAAGAGAGAACCAAGTCCTGAAACTGGTAATGGTTCAGGCCCGAAATGTGCTATTGGCTGATGTCATCCTACTGCCAAGAAGATATATGCGGACAGAGAAGCACTGATTCACCGGCGAGTCCGGCGCAAGTGGTGCATTTCACGGCGAAGTCATGATTCAATGAATTTTTGGGGAGGCCAAGGGTGGCACAAAGTTCAATCTATGGGATTCTTAAGAACAATATCCCTTATCGAAACTTGTGGGTGGGTCGCACGGGAAGGTCTCTCGGAGCATGGATCTATCGAATTACGTTGCTTACTTATGCGGTTCGCACCTTGCCTCATGGCACAGGGATTGCGTGGATTTTATTAGCGTCAGGTCTTCCCGCTGTGATTATTTCTCCGTGGGCGGGACCGATAATTGATGGGATTGATCAGCGCCGGCTATTAATTGGGGGCAACTTCATACTAGCCGCTGTGACGCTAGGTTTATTTGCTCTGGCGCAAGTTGGGCACGATATATTCCTCGTGTTCTTCACTGTCGTGTTACTCAGCGTAGGCAACGTTTTTCCCGGCATTGCCGGTACCACCTTCACCACGCGAATTGTTTCCCGTGAAGATCTGCCCCACGTCAGGGGACTCGCCGGAATCACCGACGGTGCCATTATGTTAACCGGGGCACTCATTGGCGGAGTGATTGTGACGATAACATCTGTGGCGGACGGATTTCTTATTGCGGCAATATCATATTTATGGTATGCCGTCTGGTCTATGACATTGCCGCAACTCGTTCGGGCCCTCCCAGGCGCAGATCGTCCAAAGAAAGGGAGAAACCTCTATTTCAAACAGCTTCGGGAAGGGTTTGTTCAGGCATGGGTTAATCCGGTGGTGATGCTGGTCTTGGGGCTCGGCATAAGCTGGGGAATTATCGGTGGTAGTTATTACGTGCTCTTAAGTTATGTGGGATCAGGGGCCTTGGCTGCGAACGCTGCGGGCATCGGCCTGTTTTATGCCTTAGACGGCGTAGGGTATATGATAGGGGGAGGTATTGCGGGTCAGTGGTTGGGATCCCATGACAAGATTAGCCGAATTGCGATTGTCGGGGCGTATTTATTGCAAAGTGTATTCTTAATCTTTTTTGCACGCAGTTCCCACTTAGACATGGCTATTTTGTGGCTTCTCATCATGCGGATTGCCTCGGGAATCGTCGTGACCCTTGACCAATTAATGCTACAGTTGGGCGTAGCGCAAGAGTATCAAGGTCGCATTATCGCATTGCATAGCGGTTTATACGGAATATTAATGCAGGGATCATATCTGGTGGGAGGATGGGGAATCACGGCCTTGGGAGCACCGATGCTAGGCACACTCTTAGCGGCGATTTCCGGAATCATTGGACTATTCGTCGTGATCACAGCCCTTAAGAAGGGCCTTTTGCGTGATACCCGGCACGATGGGCTTAACCGCTCAATTTGATCGGGTATAGGAAAGCGGTTGAGGCGGTTTTGTTCCGGGGAATCGGGTTAGGTTATAGTCCAATAAGCAAAGGAGAGATATTATGTTCGCTGTTCGATTACCGCCCGATGTCGAAATTCGTCTGCAGGAATTAGCCAGAAAACCGGACGTACGAAAAGTTACTACGTCATCAAGGCGATCTGTGATTTCCTTGAAGCCGAGGAAGACTATCTTTTGGCCCTTGCACGGTTAGAAGAACATAACCTGCGGATCCCCTCGGACACCGTTGAAAGTGACAATCTCTAAGACCGGATCAATCTCAGGACAAATGCCAGAAAGAAATTTGGGGGATATTTTGGGCTTTGTACCCGTTTTGGGACTCAGCCACCCCTGTCATATTGCTCTACGACGCATAACATATCTCGTGTTTTTGTGCATAGCGGGACACTTACTGCGTTCTTCATATATTTTCTGCAGGAGTGAATCTAACGAACATTTCTACGAAGTCTTGAAGTTCGGAAGTCAGTGGCGAATTTCGCTTTACGCCGTGGATACTCCATGGCATATATTTGCCGCGAAACAGAGCCTGAATTTTACGGATGTGTTGATGAGCCGGCAACGCTCGTCAAGGGAATGGCGGTTAAAGACGGTGCCTTTGTTCCGAAAATCAGGGTATGACCCAATCGTTGCAATTCACTGGGCATAAAACTGCCCCCTTCCGAACTTTGGTTGAGAACCTGTCCGGTCTTCGCGTTGATAGTCCATAAGGTTCCTTGGCCGTTGCCTATCAAGATCTGATCATGATAAAAGAGGGGAGCCTGAGTGATTGGCTGGTGATTCAGAGCGTCTTTCCAGATGATCCGGCCAGTGTGCGCATTCAAGGCATAAAGTGATTTGGTGATGGGACTACCTAAGTAGAGGACACCCATATGGTATGTGGGAATTCCTGACTCGTTACTGGCCCGGCCACTGGCGGAGTAGGGCAATGGCCCTGTCCCGAGAGGCTTCTGCCAAATAACCTTGCCGGTACTTTTGTTAATATCAACGACACTCGCCAGATTACCTGATGAAGGGTTGTTCACCGTTTCGGTATAAATATTCTGCCCGACTACCAGAGGAGGACAATCATCCAAAGCTCCACTCACTGTTGGAAAATGGGTCTTCCAGGCAATAGTCCATTTATTGAGATTGATAGCATAGAAGTCATAGGGATAAGCTCCGCCAAAATAGATCATATGGCCCGAAAGAGCCGGGGAAGCCATGCTGACATAACTGCCAATGGGCATTGTCCGAAGAATCCGGCCCGTCTCGGCGTTGACATCCAGCAAGTTGTCCGATCCCCCGACTGCATATAACTGACCGTTGCGATAAAGCGGAGTCGGCATATTTTCTCCAACGGTGTTATCCTGCCACAGAACTTGCCCTGTTTTGGCGGAAAGTGCCATCAGACTACTGGCCATGGTTCCCCTAATGGCCGAGTGACCGGGAACCGGGACAGAGGGGAAGAGGCTGTTTCCGGTGCCGACAAAAACTCTGCCGTTGATGACGAGGGGTTTTGTCATGACCTGATTGTTTACGGGAGTTGTCCATAAAACATGACCGGTGGTGGCGTTAATAGCCACAACCAAATAGGGGTTGGTTACAGTGCCGCCATAGACGATACCCTGGACAACCACCGGATTCATAACGGCGCCTCCCCGGTAGGTCCAGGAAACGGACAAAGGAGAAGAATTGGCCGGTTTAAAAGGCTGAGCCTTGTGTGTGCGAAACATGGTAGACGACGCTAAACCCAAGGTAGGGTTGACTATCGAGTTCTCATTTTGCAAGGGCCAGGATAGGCTAGCTATAAGAACGACTGCTGCTGCACTATACCACGGCAATTTGACCCGTTGGGATCCGATTTCTATGCCCATGAATGATTCTCCCCTTAACAATGTCATAAATAACATGGCGTATGAAGTCTATCAGTCCGGTCTGAACAGTGGCTGAAGGTCAACTTAAAGTTGGCTGAAAAGACGAGCTAATGGCCTTAGGACCAGAGAAAACTTGTGGTACTGCGGTATGATTTTGAAGAGGAAAGACAGATGCAAGAGGGGGTTTCATCCGCATGACGCTGGATTGGTTCCTTAGACGGTGAGCAAGCCGGGATTTTGGAAGGAATCCGAGACTATTTTGGGAATTGTCCCGCAAAGACCGGGGGAATTCTCAGGCAATTGCACAAGGGGTCTCCTTTTAGTGAATCGGGTCAGAGTGTGGGCATAACCTTGTTAAAGTCCCCAATCCATGCAGGAAGGAGGAAGGAAGAAGGAGGAAGGAAGAAGGAGGAAGGAAGAAGGAGGAAGGAAGAAGGAGGAAGGAAGGAATAGACGGGTGTCGATAGTGTGACTAAAGATCGTTCAAAATGTGCTAATCGGAACCGGCAGGGAAACCCTAAAGGCGAACGATGTCAATCCAGGAAGTCTTACCCGTAGGATTTGGCAAATATGATACATTACTATATAGCATGGGGCACGCCGAGAAAGAACCTTGTCTGAGATCATCATGGGGCGTCATTTCGCGCCTGGACACAAATAAGGAGTCGTCAATACTATGGCACGATGGTTGGTTATTTTAGCAGGGGGACGGGGAGAGCGGTTCTGGCCGTTATCGCGGATGATGCATCCCAAACAGTTCCTGACGCTTATGGGTAATCACAGCATGATTCGAACCACGAGAGAGCGGGTGCGCTCAATTATCGGACCTGAAAATACGTGGGTAGTTACGGGAAAAGAGTATGTCGAAAAAGTGAAAACCAACTTGCCGGATGTCCCCTCATCACACATTCTTGGTGAACCGGTGGGACGTAATACGGCACCTTCGATCACATGGGCTGCGGCATCCATTTATCAAAGGGATAGAGATGCGGTAATATTAGTCTTGCCGTCCGATCATCTTATCAAATACCAAAAACGGTTTCAGAAGCTGGCGGATTTAGCGCTTGCAGCCAGTGAAGAGCGCAAAGGATTTTATACATTTGGCATTTTGCCCACTCATGCAGAGACGGGTTATGGTTATATTGAGCATGGGGCCGAGGTTAAACAGGGGATTCTTCGCGTAAAACGATTTGTCGAAAAACCCCCGATAGAAGAGGCCCAATTGATGGTGGAATCCGGGCGGTTTTTTTGGAATTCGGGCATGTTTGCCTTTAGAGCCGATGAATATTTGTCTGCTGTGGAACGTTTTATTCCGGATTTGTTTACCGGTGTTAACGCTTTAATGCATGATCCGTACCGGACAGCCGGGATCTTTCCTGAACTGCCGCAGGTTTCGGTTGATCATGGAATTATGGAAAAAGCCCAAGACGTCTATGTTTTGCCGGCCGATATCGGTTGGGATGACGTTGGTACTTTTGCTGCTTTGGCACGGCATCTACCCCGCAACGACGAACAAAATGCCGCTCGCGGACACGCGATTTTCGTCGATAGCCAAAACGTTACGGCTATCACAGAGGGACCTGTGGTCTCGTTTATCGGCGTCAAAGATTTATTTGTTGTGGCCACCAAAGACGCTGTTCTCATTCTGTCTCCGGATCGCAGCCAGGATGTACGTCAAGTGGTTCAAGCTCTTAAGGAAGGACAGCACGAACATTTGTTGTGAACAGAGCATTGGGAGCACCACCTATACCTAAGGGCGAATGAGAACGGTTAAAAGACATTTTCGCGCTATCCACACGAAAGGTAGGAACCATGTCTATGAGAACTATCAGAAAAGCAGTTATTCCGGCGGCGGGGCTGGGTACGCGGTTTTTACCGGCCACAAAAGCGCAGCCAAAAGAAATGATTTCTTTAATCGATAAGCCGACGATTCAGTATATTGTGGAAGAGGCTGTTTCATCAGGCCTTGATGATCTTTTGGTGGTTATTGGGCGGGACAAAGGAAGTATAGAGGATCATTTTGACCGGGCACCCGAATTGGAAGATTTTCTTCGCAGTCGAGGTAAAACCGATTTGTTGGAAGTGGTGATGAATGTTTCTCGCTTGGCCAATCTGCATTTTATCCGACAGAAGGAACCTTTAGGCTTAGGACATGCCGTGCTGGCGGCTCGTTTTCATGTGGGCCGGGAACCGTTTGCCGTCCTATTAGGGGATGATGTGATGCAGGCGAACCCCCCGGTTCTTAAACAACTCATGGATTTTTGGCGCCCTGATATTTCTGTGGTTGCGGTTTCACCCGTGAACCGGGAAGAAGCCAACCGCTATGGCATTGTTTATGGAGAATGGACATCGGAAGGAGCTTTTCAAGTTTCACACCTCGTGGAAAAACCGGCTGAGTCGCGGGCACCGGAAAATCCTCTGGCGGTTATGGGACGATACATTTTGTCACCGGCGATATTTTCGGTGTTGGAAGACATGCCTCCCGGAGCGGGAGGAGAGATCCAGTTGACAGATGCTCTGGATGTTATGGCTCGGCAAGGACAGCTTATTGCCGTGCCTTACCGAGGCAAACGGTTTGACGTGGGCGAAAAGCTCGGATTTGTTAAAGCAACCATTGAGGCAGCGCTGGATCGGGATGATTTGCGCGATGACGTTATTGCCTACCTCAAAGGCGTATTGTCCCAATTGGAAATCGAAAATCCTTCATTATAAATTTCCGCTAACTGAACTTTCGGTACTTTTCATTCTTGGACGCTTTACGGATCATAGCGGCAGGCTGCTTGAGGGCAGTCTGCCGTTCGCCTTTCACTGCTTAGAATCTCGTCTAAAGGCAGTTCTTATCCCGAGATCTTGTCTTAATCTCGGGGTGAGTTGCGGGTACTGTCGAGAATTTCCCGGCTCTTCACGTCAAATATTACCATAAACTGGCACATAGCGTTTGTTATGGTTATGCCTAAACGAAACCAAAGGTCTTCGAGGCGAGGAGTGCTTAGGTGTATGGATCAGGTGAATTCCGGTTACGAACCCTTTTCAAAATTGCGCCATAACGACAAATTGTCACTGCGAGGGATGCAATTTAGCATGGCGTTACTGGGTTGGATTCTTGGACAAGCCATGATTTATCACCGACCGGCTCCATTTTTATGGATCGCATTGCTCTTGGTGTGGCCGAGATGGCGGCAACTCTTTCTGCCGCTTTTGGTGGGAGGAATAATGGGAACGGCCTTGGGAATTAATTATTGGTCGGGTTTCCTCATTTTGGGATGGGCTTTTGCCACTCCCATCCCCTTCAGACGACCGGGGTGGCAATGGATCCGTTGGCCGCTTTTGGCTGTGGGCACGGCGTCCTTGTTTTTGATCGGGCATACGGTCAACATTTTCGACGAAGTTATTGCCATTTTGATTTCTGCCGGTGGGGTATTGCTTTATTGGACCGCGGAACGTCAAATCCACGTTATTGATACCGGAGAAGGGGATCAGGGAACATTAATTACCGGGATGGCGGCTATCGGAACGGTTATTGCGGGGTTGGAAGGGTGGAAACTGGGAATCTTCTCCCCGGGACTATTGGTTGGCGGAGTGCTTATCGTGGTGGCAGCCATTTTAAACGGACCCGGGGGCGGAGCGGTTGCGGGAGCAACCCTAGGTTTCACTCTGGCTTTTCGGGGTACGGCGCCGGGTCATGAGATTGGCATTCTCGTTACCGGCGGGTTTTTGGCGGGATTACTGGCCGTTCATTCTTGGCGCTTGGCTTCTGTGGGCCTTATGTTCGGAATTGTGCTGTATGCGGTCTTGATTCAATTGCCTCAGGAATTGACGGTGATGTGGATCTCTTTGGGCACGGCTTCTATTCTCATTCAAGCCATTCCCGGGTCGGTGGTGGAATTGGGGAAAATGTGGGCGCGGCTATTGGTTGAAGGAGATACCCCGGATACTTTGCCGTCGCGACTCAACAAAATCTCCCAGGTTATGCGGGAGATGTCTTATGCTTTTCGTATTGATGACGAAGATCCGCCGCAAGAAACCAATTTGGTGGAAAAGGTGGTCTCGGGAGTGTGCCGGAAATGCTCCTTGTATCGCACATGCTGGGAAGATGAATTTTATCGTTCTTACCGGAGTATTTTAGATCTCGTGTCGACGAGTAAAGAGGGATTGCTCAACTTGGACGACTTGAAAGGAGGTTTGGAAAAGCGGTGTATTCGTCCCGATGCCATAATTCAATCCGCGAATATCCATTTGCAAAGAGAACGGGAACGAGACAATTTTCGTATGCGAGTCAAGGAATCGAGAACCTTGGCCGAGCAGCAATTAAAGGGGCTCGCCGAGCTCATCCGAGAAATGGGCACGGACTTCGAGGTGGCCAAATCCCGCGAAGGAGTGAAGAAGGTACCTCCCCGATTGGATTATGCCGTGGGGATGGCTAAAAGACCGCGAGTCGGTGGGCTCATCACGGGTGACAGCGACTTAGTTCGCGAACTGTCTAAAAGTCGCGTCATCTTCGGTTTATCGGATGGGATGGGGGTAGGGCCCCGTGCCGCATGGGAGAGCGGAACAGCCATGGCCTTGCTGGAACAATTGTTGGATGCCGGATTTTCGGCAAAGTTGGCGGTGCGGGCAGTAAATACCACGCTTTTGCTGCGTTCCGTTGAGGATCATTTCGCTACCTTGGACTTATTGCTGATGGATCGCATCGGTCGCGGCGCCGAACTGATAAAAGTGGCGGCGGCTCCGACCTTTTTTTGCCGCGGCGGGCGTGTGGAAATTATTCGCTCGCATAGCTTGCCCGTAGGGATTTTACAAGATGTGGCAGTGGAACCCGTCTATCATACTTTAAGTCCCGGAGACATTTTGGTAATGCTCACTGACGGGGCTTTGGATTCGCAAGACGAAGGAGCGGAAAATAAACTGCGGCGTTTGCTGGAAGAAATGCAAGAAATGCCGTTTGGTGATTCCCAGACGATGGCGGAAACCATTCTCAGTTACATGCTGGGTCACGATCAAGATGGTCGTGACGATGCTGCCGTGGTTGTGATTCAAATTCTGGAACACAATCATAAAAAGCGAACGATTAGCTCTTTGGAGAAGGGAGTCAGGGTTAGAGAATGGCGGCGGTTGACGCCCCGACCCTTGCGCACAACCTGTCAGATGGAGCCCATTTCTTCAACCGGCCCCAAGAACCGCTAAAGATTGCACCGGGGGCAGAACTCCCAGGTTTTGGACATGCGATAGAACTGGGGACAAGGATTTCAAAAGAATCCTGCCGACTGCCTTTAGCATTTTGATTTACAATGGTAAAGAAAATGAGTTTGCTTGTCGCTCTCACTCTTTTTTTGCGCGTGAGAGATTTGACCAATGAGATGCGATTCGTAAAGAAATGCCGTCAAGGGGGATCTTGAGGGCTCCTTGAAGACGATTTACGATTTCACAGTTGATGGTAAGAAAAGGCCACAGGTACGTAACAAACGGCCAAAAAGGCCGCATGAGGAACGCAAAAGGACGGGTCCTGCGTGGAAGCTTCTCAACTCGAAGATTTGTTTTTAGACCGACTTCAACGATTATGCTCGGTCCCCTCTCCTTTAGTTGTGGGCGTCAGCGGGGGCCAGGATTCCATGGCCTTATTGACCTTGTTGGTCAATGTGCAGGCGCGCTGGCCTGCCCCGCTTTTTCCCGTGCATGTGGATCACGGCATCCGGCCGGAATCGGCCGAAGATGCGTTGTTTGTGGACAGTACGGTACGCCGTCTCTTTGGGCTCAAGGTGGCGCAAGAACATATTCGGGTCCTGCCCAAAGCGGGAGAATCCGTGGAAATGGCTGCACGCCGGGAACGTTATGCTCTATTGGAAAAACACCGGCACCTTGCCGGGCCCGGGGCCCTGATCACCGTTGCACACCATCGCCGTGATCAAGCGGAAACGGTGCTGATGCGTCTTGTCAACGGAACCGGAATCCGGGGTCTCCAGGGAATGCGGGAGCGCAACCAAAAGATTGTGCGACCCTTATTAACCTTTTCTCCCGTAGAGTTGCGTGAATATCTGCAGCAACACCAGGTACCTTGGTGCGAGGATGAATCCAATCAGGATACACGGTTTTTGCGCAACCGCATTCGCTGGGAATTGCTGCCGGTTCTAGCCGATCGCTTCAATCCCCAAATTGAGGAAGCCTTGGCGTCCGTGGCTCAAAGGGCGCAGGAATCATATGCCGTCATTCATGGAGAAACCGAAACCTTTCTCAGTCGAAACGATGTTCGTTTTGATCAAGATGTTCTCTTTCTGCCTCAAGAGTTTGCCGAATTAAAAACGGCGATTCAGACAGACATTTTTGAAACGGTGGCATCATCATGGCACTTGCGAGTGAACCATCATCATATCTTTGAGGCTATCGGAGGTGAGGCAAACTGGCCTGATGGAGTGCGTGTCAGGCGCCATAATCGGGGGGGGTGGGTCATATGGCGCCACCCCTCATCTGTTGCGGAAGATTGTGTATGGGTCGAGCAAGTCTTGCCGGAAGAAGGATCGGTGGACCTTGCTCTGAAGGGCCGTCTTATTGTGACCCGGAAGCATTTTGACGGAGGAGTCGAGAGCGTGGTATGTATCGACAAAGAAAAGTGGTCCGACTTATGGGTAAGGCCTTGGCAACAGGGGGATCGGATCGAACCCCTGGGCATGAAAGGCCATCACAAAAAAGTGGGTGACGTCTTTACAGATTACAAAGTACCGCGTGAAAGACGCCCATACTGGCCCATTATTGTGAATCGAGATGACATGAGTCGAGTACTCGGTATTGCCGGCATTATGACCGCAGAGATTGCCCGTTGCCAAATGGGTGCAGTCTGTACTCAAATTCGCTATGTCGACAAAGCTTGACTTCCTTGAATGGGGGTGGCTCTTTCCGGTCTTGGGCAATGGGCAATCGATCTTACTTGCGAGACTTTTGAGTGCGGTGAAATTCAAAGATATTGTTCCGACCAGACATATGATGGTAATTTCCTTCCGCACGCCTGTCCATGATAATTTCGAGGCTCGGTGCGGTGGGCCGTGTTGCCCGGATCGTCCATGGTGAGTCCGTCTAAGCGAGGTGTGAGAAACAATGGCACCCGTGACCGAGGCCACGCAGACCGTGAAATAGCAAAACCCGATCAGCATCCGCAAAATGAACAGCGTGCATGGGCCATTGAACAGATGGGATGCCCATGGGGGGACTCTACCCGAATCACCGTATAATAAATCGTTAGGAGACGCGGTTTCTGCGGCATGTTGAGCGCGGGGCGTAGGATTCTGTTTGTTTGTCACATGTCTACTATTCGAGGTCTATGGCGAAAATCCTTTACGAACACGGCAACACGCCAAAAAATTTTTTAGAGATCGCCTTACGCATGAGAGCACCCCACACGGCAGAGACACTCGGCTCACGGGAGAGGATAGCACCCCAAGACTCTTATCGAGGGGTGCGACATGTGAGATCATCGGGAGATCAACATGCCTCTTAAATTGTGACCGATCATATTAGTTGTCTAAGAATTTCCGCAGCAACCGCCAGGTCTCCCGAATGTGCTCCCAAGAGCGGGAGGATCTGAGATTTCAATTGCAAAAGATTGGCCCACATAATGGGATTGGATTGATCTACCGGCAGTTCAAGGCCTTTTTCGCAATTGCTTAGGGCTTGAGAAAATTGCTTCCGCGTCAGCGCGATGCGACTGAGATCCTCATAGGCGCTCGCCATTGATGCAAGATGGTAATGTTCTTGGTAGAACCCCAAGGCTCTCGTGATTTTGGTCTCAGCTTCGTCATACTGGCCCCCAGCGGCCAAGAGAATTCCCAAGTTCTGATAGGCCTCATGCCACTTTGTTAGATCGACCGATTGGTACAGCGCGAGGCTTTGGGTTGTATGGTGACGAGCCTCCTGAATATGTCCTATTATGTAGTAGCTAGTTCCCAAACTATGGTGGCACTGCCCTAAGAGACGTGTGGATTTTTTCTCAGGGTCTCGCAAGATCATTTCAAACAGTCTCCGAGCGATTTCGCTCTGACCGGCGCGGAGGTACGCTGTTGCGACGTTGTTCACCGCCCGTACTCTAGTCTCAGCCGGCGGATGGTTGCGCAACACCTCTTGATAGGCCTCGATAGCATAGGACCATTGTCGCAGATGAAGATAGGCGTTCCCAAGCTGGATCATCAGTTCCCATGGTGGGACTCCCGCAGCCGTTTGATCGTAATGACCTAGCGTCCGTCGAACGATTGTCACAACATCCGCCCGATAACCTTCGTTGCGCACGAGAAACAAGGCGGCTTGAAGCAGATCGTCACACCACGGTCCCTCGATAAGCAATTCCCACGCATATTGTACCTTTGCTACTGATCCGATCCTCAACCCCTCGTGTAAAGCGTATCGCCCCTGACGTAAATGCTCGACATCCATATCGCCGTCGCCGATAATCTCCAATATGGACACTTCGAGGCGATCCGCGACTAATCGCAATGTCTCAAGAGGCGGGATGATTCTATCCGATTCGATGCGACTGATATAGGTTCGATCAAATATCCCTTTGGCCAAATCGGTCTGAGTTAACCCGCGCTGTTTCCGCAAAGTCTTTATTCGATCGCCGATAGTCTTTGACATACCATCACCTCGCCGTTTCGCCACATCACCATTATAAGGAGGTGTTGTGCGTAGCATAAAAAGCATGCCACAGTTCCTGTCTCCGATAATAGTGCTCTTTGGAATTCATATGACCCAGCTAATCTCAAAGAATTCTTCGACCAGTCACAAATGTGACTTTCTATCCCTGATGTGATCGCTTTCTTCGCCGTATAATCATCAATATTTTAATCCTTAAATTGAAAAAAGAGGTGAATTATGCGGAAAATTTGGTCGATAGTTATGGTGGGAATGTTTGTGGTGTTGATGGGATGGGGAATCATGCAGTCGCCTACTGCCCATCGTCATATGGAAACGGTAGCCGCCAGCCCTACTAGTACGGCGAATCCTCAAGGCATTACTGACGGGGGACCGGCGTAGTAGCGAAACTGGGTGTCGGGCATACCCGTCGCAAGGCGGGGGCGCAAAGTTACAGATCCGTTCAACACTGCGGACACATGGATTGCCGTTGACGCCAGATTGCGCTCCCATCTTCCGGCGATACGAAAGAAGGATGGGTTATGGATTAACGCGCACACATAGGTGACTAATTGTCCCGTACGTGAACGGTGCTGTTGACCTACGATAATTAATACATTTTAGCCCCAACAGCATGAGGATTCTTGCCATCGCATCGGACTTTTGGGGATTGAAGTCAGCCACATAATTGGATAATTATGTTATCAGCGAATAGTGGCTATATTCATATGAATTTTATTAATATCCCGAAAGGAGTAGCCGCTGTGTTGCAATTTGTCGATTTAGGCATTCCGCAAGAGTTCGTGGACAGAGTTGAAGGGGTTTTCGAACAGATTTGGCTATCTACCTCCGAGATGGAAGATGCCATTAAACGGACAGCAGAAATGGAGATTACCAATCATCTACAACAATTAATCGTGTCTGGGGAGACGGACAATGTAACAGCGTATCTAGTATTTCCAGACCGAATAGTCGTGTTGTCACGCGCAGAACTGGGATCGAACGTTTTGCTTGCCCGTTGTTTTCCTGATTGGAGGAAGATGTGCCCGACGACTCATAATCTCGCGCTTGCCAGAGACCAAATTCTACTTGAGGCTGTGAAATTTCCAAAATTCGTGCTAGTGAATTTATGCGTAATCGAAAATTTCCCTATTCCTAGATTGAATTTGAGCATTGGTACATTGGTTTCATTTCTTCGAAAACATCAAATTGCGGATGTGACCATGATCGACATGCAAATGGGACAGACTGTACGCGATGTCGCCAAGGAGTGCATGTGCCGCCGCCCAGATTTGATCGGCATGTCAGTCAATTTTGGCCAGAAAGAGATTGCACTGGAATTGCTACAAATGCTTCATACGAAAATTCCTTATCCACAACCGGTTATGATGGTTGGGAACGTTATTCCCACCTTTTCCCCACAAGAGTTCTTTGACCTCTTCCCATCGTTGATAATATGTACTAATGAGGGGGAATACACTCTTGCCGACATGGCCAAGTACTTGAAAGGCGATTTAGCCATTGACCAGGTTCGTGGTATCTTGCGGTTGGACGGTGAATCTGGAAAAATAATTAAAAAATCGTCCCCGCCTGTTGACATTCGTAAGGTTCCGACTCCCGCACTGGACAGTATTCGAGAATTGGCCAAATATCGGGGGGCACTAACACTAGAAGCGAGCCGTGGGTGCGATTATTCTGCTTGTACTTTCTGCCCCAGACAGCACAAACTGAGTTCTTGGCGCCCGATGCCGGCTAATCAAGTTCTAAAACAAGTAGATGACCTAAACTTGATGTCGAGAACGTTTGGTATTAAACCGCATATTTTTTTTGCCGACGAGGAGTTCATCGGGGAATTGCCGGATGGATCAGAGGCACAAAGGGTAATTGACATTGTTGATGGCATAAAGGAAAGGGGCAACCCGATACGATTTGACATCGCAGTACGTGCAGATTCGGTTTACGATCCACGCCATGATTTGAACTGGAATGTTCGACGTCTGAAAATGTGGAAAAAATGCCAAGAGGCAGGGGTTGATCGGGTTTTCATTGGGGTGGAGTCTGGTTCGCGGAGCCAGCTAAAGCGATTCGGAAAGGGAACCACTCCAGAACAGAATATTGTTGCCCTACGAATGCTAAGTGCGTTGGGTATTGATTTGAGAATAGGGTTTGTAATGTTCGACCAGTTAATGGTGGGTACCGACGACCTGAATGATAACATGAGCTTTTTGGAACGCACTGACGCGATCATGAATCCGATAACAGACCAAGATCTGTCACTCGAGGAACTTTATGATCGGTTGGTTAATGATAGAGAATATGTCGCCGCTCGTTCCGCCCAACAGCCCGTTTATTCAATAGTCTCTTATATGTTAGCCACCATGGAGGTGTTGATTAATGCGCCTTACGCAAAGATGTTGATGAACACTGAGCGTTCACGAGGATGTACCCTTCTTTTAAACGACGGTATTCCTGACACAACGATGGGTCGTTATACGGTCGACTTTCTCGATAAAACGGTAAAGGTACTAAGTGAATGGAGCCAGCGATGGATCGATCATAACTTCGGCGTAATGTATGCGGTGAAGAGCCTTTTTAAAGTAGCTGCTACGGACGAGCGTGACATTCTACGTCGATTCATGGTCAGGCACCGAGAACTGAGCCACTATTTGCTTCGTTATCTTGTTTACTCGCTTGAACGGGTCGATTCGCTGTCGTCCGCGATAAATGCGAATCTCAAGAGTTTTCTAGAGCGGCATAGTGTCCTAAATGAACAAAATCACGGCGATCCTGCAACAGGCCTTGAGAATCTAATCAACCACTGTATGGACAATTGGGAAAAGCTGATGGAACACATGGTAGTGGAATTGCTAGAAGACACCAAGCAAGGCCGGATAACTGATACATCAGATGCGCGTCTCCGATCCGCTGTTGAACAGTGGCTCAACAACCGCGGAAATTGGCGTCTTATAAATGAGTATCTCGTCAATTGAGACACGATGCCAAGAGGGGGGCATAATAATTGAGTGATTTTTACGCGTTGCTGTACAGAATGCGCTACACATTACGGTGGAGTAGTTTGTTCTATTTCTTGCCAGAGGACGTATCCCAGCATTCGTGCAATGTGGCCATGATTACCCATGGGCTAGCCGTTCTTAAGAATGAACGTTACCACGGTAATGTCGACGTCGGACGGGCAGTTGTGTGCGCGTTGTATCATGATGCCGCTGACGTTGTTGTCACACATATGATCGCCCCGGTTAAACAGCACAATGTGCAAATGTCTCGGGCGGTTCTAGAGTTTCACAATGAAGTTAACGACTATTGTATTGATCTCTTGCCAGAAATTATGAGAGACAGTTTTACAAGTGTATTCCATGTCGATGATGATCCAGAGATAGCTGACATCATCTCTTGTGCAGATCAGGTAGATGCTTTGTTTAAATGCAGGTTTGAAGTAGAACGAGGAAACTCTGACTTTATCATTCCCCTGTCAGAGATCGAGGTCAAGCTAGAAAAAACAAGCTCTACGCGTCCCTATTTTGAGCATTTTTTACGTGAGTTTGTTGTGCACGTCAATAATGGCGCTCCCTACCCCCGGTATATGAGGAGGAATCCTAATGTCTGAACAAGGTAATGGTGGAAATCAGAAACGCTTTACGTTAATAAGTGCTGTTCATGTGTTTCTCAGAGACGGGGACAGGGTATTGTTGCTGCGTCGATGCAACACCGGATACGAAGATGGAAGTTATAGTGTTCCAGCAGGCCATATGGACGGAAACGAAACAGTTAGGATGGCTGCTATTCGTGAGGTGGAGGAGGAATGTGGAGTCATAATTTCTCAAGACGCCATCCGTGTGGTTGGCGTTATGCATAGACGGGCAAGTGACGAAAGAATCGACTTTTTTCTTGAGTCATTTCGGTGGGATGGTCACTTATACATTAGAGAGCCTGGTAAGTGTGACGATTTGCGGTGGGTCAAGATGACGGAACTGCCGCTTAATACTGTTCCGTATGTATGCCAAGCCATGAACAACTACCTTCAAGGAATTTGGTATAGCGAATACGGTTGGTAATTCGATGTCCTATATCGATTTTGTCTATTTGACATTGTGGAGGGACAGTCCAGATGGCTTTGGCAGACACGCCTAAACGGTGGCTATCTTCAGACGCCAGGTGGGTGGTTGTTTCGGTATTTTTTGTTAATATCAGTTTAGGTATACAAAATCTTGTTGTCGCCAAACTGCTATTTTCTGCAAGCGGGTCCACCGTGGATTTCGGACTTACTCTTGTCATCGAACAAATTCTAACGTTTGCTCTACAGCTCTTCGCGGGCCCCATAGTAGATCGAGGCAATCCTAAGATTATATTGCTGTGGTCGGATGTCATTCGAGGGGGGGCGGTGTGCTTTTGTAGTTTCATGCTTACACACGGAACGGTGGTCTTTTGGGTTGTTGTTTCGGTCGTTTTTGTTTCGGCGGTAAAGCCATTTTACAGTGCCGGATCCTTCTCGATAGGACCGATCGTTGCTCAAGGAGATAGTTTGCTTGAATTCAATTCTGTGAGGGGGAGCTTTGTGCAAGCAGGTCAGATGGTGGGTACCGCGATTGCGGGACCACTTCTTTATTGGACCGGCCCGAAGACAGCGCTTGCGGTTAATGGCATTCCTTATTTGTGGGCCGCAGCAGCACTTGGACTAGTGACGCTTGCGCAATTTGCGAGCACAAAAAGACTGCGGCAACGAAGCAGTACATTAGGATTCGTACATGACTGGAAGATGATTGTCGATTACTTGAAAGGTCGATGGGGACTTGTTTTCCACGTGTTTCTAATTTCAGGTGACTTTCTTGTGGCTTTATTTCTTAACATTGCGTTGGTACCAATCGTGGTAACTCGCCTTCATGACCACTCATACTGGCTGTCGGTACTTGATGGCAGTTTTGCGGTGGGCTCCCTGGTAATGAGTCTGGTAACTGCCCGGACAATTAAGTTGTTCGGCTATCGATGGTCGGTGTTGGCGTCCCTTGGATCGGAAGTTGTGTTGTTCGCTGTGTTGGCAGAGTGGCGAAACATTTTTGTGATGGCACCTACGATGTTCCTATTCGGGGTCGCAACTACAGTTTCGGTCACCTCACTCATGACCAGTCTGCAGCAACGAACGCCGCAGGAAGTTCATGGCAAGATGGCATCACTTCGTAGATTGACTGTTGCTGTTTTGTCCATGGGTCTGGTTCCTTTGATCACGCACGAACAAAACCTTTCGCTTCGCCAAGGGTTGTTGGCATCAGCAGGAGTAACATGGGTGTTTTTCCTTGCGGTATTCGTTCTAGGGAGTAAGCTTGTTTTCGGACCGAAGCTTCTCGGCACTAGTGGAAATGGGCATGCGAAGGAGGACTTAGCGTGACAACTGAACAGGCGTCTTCTACACTTAAACATCTATGTGAGACCGTGCTCGGCACAAATATTGGTCCGGACGTTTTGGAAGCATTTTCGTTTGTTCAATTGGGCGGAGACTCGCTGAAAGCGATAAAGTTGGTCGCATTGGCTCATCAGTCGGGTATACAATTACGAGTTGGGGGCCTCTTACAAGATATTCCGTTGGGTCAATCCTTAACTACATTCGAAGTTCAGACTCTCTCAGTGCCGCCCGGACCCTTAGAGGCGGAACGACTAACACCCGCACAACGAGGGATGATAGCCCACGAACTAATCGTCTATGATACCCCGTACAATTTGGTTTTCGTCGTGAAGATCGAGGGCTCAGATCAGGTTGATCTTCTTTGCACTGCCATAAAGCATACGGTATCAAGACATGATGGCCTGAGAACGTATTTCAATGTTGATATCGGAAATGTTCAAAGACTCGTGAAACCGTGTTCGTGGTCCCCACCGATATCAGTGCTTCATGGCGAAAATCTCAGCAATGTTTCGAGGCTCACGAACACTGTCGTTGCAGAAAACGGGAAAAATGCCTTCGATCTATTTCATGAGCCGCCACTGACTTTCACCATAATAGAGAGCGGACTTCACTTGGAACTAGTGCTCTGCGTTCACCACGCTCTGGTCGACGGGTGGTCGATTGGCGTGTTGTTTACCGAGGTACTCACCACATTCGATGCGTTAATTAACCGGCTACCGCTGGTCTCCAAGGAACCACCCATACAGCCGAATGCTCTAGACGCTCATTTGAACAGTCTGAACGCGGTGGGCGAAGTGCAGCGCCAAACCGATTATTGGTTTTCAGTGCTCTCGGACATCCCAAGCATGGTTGAAATTCCCAGCGATGCAGGACGTCCCCACTCAATTGATGTGGCAAGCGACCGAAAGGGATTTCGATTAAGCGACAAACAACACAGTGCTGTTGTCGCAAGAGCCCTACACTTCGGCGTAACTCCATTTTGTATCTTTCTCGCCTCATTCGGCCTATTGCTCCACCGCTACTCAGGCCTTTCATCGTTCGTGGTTGGTGTACCTGCCCCTCGACGCCCCTACCCAAACTGGGACAACTTGATAGCATCTTGCGCAAATTTGGTTCCTGTGGTGATGCATATAGACCCGCGCGAGACGATTAGTCAATACGTTAAAGGTGTGCAACGTGCTATGGCGCAGAGTTTGGAGCATTCGGATGTTCCTTTCGATGAATTGGTTCGAAAACTGCACATCAAACATGATTTTCAACGCAACCCTCTTATTCAGTTTGTAGTGGAAATGCACAGTGAGTTGATTCAGCGACGTTTTGAGCTAACAAGCTTTGTCGCGGAAATCTCCGAAGGTCGTGGCGGTGGCACCCCGTTTGACATGGCCCTGTTTATCGAGTATCGCGAACCTACATTCGGCGGTGAAATCGAATTTTCGTCTGCTTTGTTTAGCGGAGTAGAGATAGATGCGTTCATTGACAATTATTTTTCCGTGCTCGATGAACTGTGTGCGACATCTGATCGTTCTATCGGAGACATCCGCGGAATATCGTCCGCACAGTTCAAGAGAATGTCAATCATCAACAGTACGGGTGCCCGGATTCCGCCCGTGACGGTTGACAATTTAGTACTTGATCGGGCAATGGCCACTCCGGAGGCTGTGGCCATCGAAAGTCCGGCATCACAACTCGCAATAACATACCGTCAACTAGACCATTTGAGCGGTGTTCAAACTACATTACTTCACCAGCACGGGGTCGAGGCTGGCGATGTCGTGCTGGTGTCAATGGGGGATCCTGTCGCGGAAGCAATAGCATTGTTGGGTGTAACAAGGCTCGGAGCCACGTATATGGCAGTGGATAACAAGTGGCCCATCCCTCGCATTGAAACCCTGGTTAAACGAACACGACCTAGCGCGGCGATTGCACCACCGGCCGAGTGGTCTAGGTTGATGAGTTCTTGTCATGTGAAAATAGTTCCTCACTATGAGAACAATTGGGACTACCAGTCCTCAAAATTCCCTCGGTCCGCGCCCGATCCCGAACGATTGGCATATATCACATTTACTTCGGGGTCTACCGGAGAACCGAAAGGTGTGTGCATCCCCCACCGGGGGATAATACGTTTGGTTGATGGCAGTAACTTTACCAACTTCGGCATTGGTGAGCGGTGGTTACGTCTGTCTCCACTGGCTTTTGACGCCTCAACGTTGGAAGTGTGGGGACCTTTGGTGAATGGAGGAACAATGGTGTGTTATTCTCCCAACAATCTGAGTGTGCACGAGTTGGGTGACTTCATCGTTTCTGAGAAGATTACTCGATTGTGGTTAACTGTAGGGCTTTTTCGCTTGTTGGTAGATTTCGAACCTACTGCTCTACGAGGCGTTCGGCAGGTTATTACTGGAGGCGATGTTGTACCCTTGAAGCAAGTGAAAACGGCATTAGACCAAAACCCAGGGCTAACCGTCACGAATGGATACGGTCCAACGGAAAATACTACGTTTACAACAACGTACTCGTATTCGAAAAACATGTTAAGCGATTATTTTCCGATTGGAAAGCCCATTCAAGGAACTGTCGCGTATATAGTTGACTCTGAATACCGGATCGTGCCTCCCGGTGCTATTGGAAAACTCTTGGTTTCCGGCACTGGCCTCTTTATGGGGTATCTCAACGATCCGAAGGCTACTGAACAAGTTCTCGGAAGGTTGACACCGGACGTTGAGGACGTTGTATACGACACCGGTGATTTGGTCAGGATGGATGCACAAAACAATTTGCGTTTCGTCGGGCGGGAGGACTCGCAGGTTAAAATTCGTGGATTTAGAGTGGAACCCGAAGAGGTTCAATCCGTAATTTGTGACCTTCCGAATGTCAGGGACTCGGTGGTGTTCGCGGTCAACTTTGACCACTCTAAACACCTGGTTGCAGCGATTGTGCCACGTGGTTCAGAGATTGATTTCATTCAGTTGAGATTAATGCTTCGAGAGAATGTTCCGGACTTCATGGTTCCCAGTCACTTCTTTGCGATTCGGGACGTGCCTCTAACACCTAATGGCAAGATAGACTACAAACTTCTTGAGACACTTTATACCTCGGAATTCAATGAGTCGGAGAATGTTCATGACGCATGTGATCTTGTTGATCCGGTGGTGGTGGAAGCGTTCGAATCTATACTGCGTTGCGGCGGGTCTGGTCTTAAAGGCGACGATGATTTTTTCGATCTTGGCGGAGATTCCCTTGCCTTTATGAGACTTATCGCATTGTTAGAGCAAACCAGTCGCACTACCTTGTCCTTGCGAATAGCTATGGAGAATCCGACCGTTTCTGGTTTGAGTACGCTTATCAGTCGGGCGCGGGAGGCCATGAAGAAGTGAGCAGGCGTGTATTACACCGGTGGGGGCGATTAGAACAAGTGTGTCTTACGGTATATTGCATACCCCACGCCGGAGCAGGCGCGGCGGCAATAGAACCCTTAGCCCAAGAGGCACGGGCAGATGAAGACATAGTTGGAGTCCGTTTGAGCGGGAGGGAAAACCGCTTTTCCGAAGGGCAACCGCGTGATTTAGAGAGCGTCGTGACGGAAATCACTGAAGCGGTACGAGATGATGCGACCTCTGGAGGGAATGGTAATATACCCCGGGTCATTCTAGGCCAATGTTCTGGAGCAATCGTGGCAGCACATGTTGCAAAGAGGTTGGGACCACTCGTTTCTGGACTTGTGGTGGTATCGCCTCCAGACAAAGGTTCCGCAGACACTAGTGTGACAACAACTTCGTTGCTGTCTTTAGGAGGATTCGACGAAGACTTGTTGTTATCTGATGAGATGAGGGCCATGATTGAAGAGATTATCGAGGGCGATGTAAAACTAACTACCCAGAGTTCTATTCCCGTAGATCTCGACGGAATACCAGTGTTGGAGATTAGAGGCAGGTTTGATGACACTGAACAAAGCGAACAACCTTGGAAAGAAGTTTCTACCTCAACGCGGCAATTGGAATTCGTAGACTCGGGTCACTTCGTTGTTCGAGATGCTCCCGGAACAATATTAAGCCTCATCCGTTGTTTTTTGAAATAGCGAGAGGGCAAACTAAACAGGAGAGGCTCCTTACACGGAGTGATGAACTTTGCCTTAAGCAAGTTAAAGCCCCGAGCAGTGAATGACACGAAGGTGTTTGACGCTGAATGGCGACTGCACCGTCTGGAGGAGCTTTATGCTCCGTTGCGTCGATTTCTAGTTATTCCGGGCGTATAAACAAAATGGGGGGTTAGGGTGCGTGAATTCCATTCTCGAGAACGTACTGAAGTTGTGGTCCGACATCTTGGATGTTGAAGTCAATGAGGATAGCGATTTTTTTGAGTCTGGCGGCAACTCGCTGCGCGCATTGTATCTCACTCGAAAGGTCGAAGAGGATTTTGGACTAACCATTAAGGTCACGGAAATCTATAGACATCCCTGTGCAAGGGAATTTGCACGCCTTCTTTGCTCGTCTGCGAACGAACCGATGGTGCAGCAGATTGAGCAATTCCCCACCGTTCAAACAAAGAGCATTCCGTTTTTTTGGAGCTATAGTAACCACGATTCAGACCTGTCAGCAGCATTTGAACGTTTCGGTCGTTCCTTTATGAAAAGTCATGGCGACGTGCGAACTGTAGCACTGTACAATCAGCGGCAAAATATCGAATCTGCCACTCCTGCGACGATTTATGCAGAGCACGACGTGCCATCCGAAATTAGTGACGAAGCTCTGTTGCGTAGCGTTGCTGCAACTATCCAGGAGTGCGACGTTTTGCACAGCGTCTTCGAAACAGAGGGGGAGAATCTAATCGTTCGGATGTTGTTGGCGACGCGCAGTCTATGGTATCCACCTGTCTTTGTTGATGGTCGAAGTCTTAGCGTTGCACAGGTATTCCATATAATGGAAAATAGTCTGACCCCTTCTTGTCTCGAACAACTTCCATATCGGTGGGCTGTGTGGTCGTCTGGCCGGAAGAAAAAAGTTTTGTTCCTTATGATGCATGCCATAGCTGATTTCTCAAGCGTTTCACTATTGCGCGATAAGATCGAACGAAACGCTGCATATGGAGTAGACGAAAGCAAGGGCATCAGCCACAACTATCTTGAGTATATCAACGAAATAAGACAGTTTTCGTCAGATCAGGCTTTAGCCCGTTATACAACCTCTCACTTGTATTCTTCCTTTGTGCACGCAATGCTGGAAGTAAAGCGGCGAAGTCCACACCTTTTAACTCCAACGGTCTTCTCTCGCCCGATAACCCTGACGTTGGACACAGGCCGAGACGATCCCATTGAATCGTTCAGCCAAGTACTTCATGCAGCTGTGACGTTAGGGAACATAGTTTTTGGCGATCCGCCGGTCGCCGCGTATCCTTTGTGCATTTATTGTAATGCGCGTAGTTTTGCTCTGGCTAAGTATTACAATGTAGTCGGAGACTTTCACTTCAAAATTCCAGTGGTCGTGCCGCGTAATGCAAACCAAGAACGGGCGTTCACTCTGTTCAGAGAAAGCGAGACATTTCATTTTTCTAACAAGTTCCATCCTGGCGTGTTGGCTTCACATTTACCTTCGTCCTACACTGGAATAGAGCGTCTAGATTTGATTAACCAGGCGCCAATCACAGTCAATTTCCTTGGCTCGGTGACGCTTCAGGAAGATACGATGTTAAGTAAGGAGGTCGGGCCATTGCTTGGTCATGGCTACCCGATTCTTGCATATGTTGTGGGACATAAGCTACGGCTTCATCTTCCTAATGGACTACTTGATTCACATATTATATTATGTAGACGGTTGTTGGAGAATTCGGACGTTATCTAATCTTCAATATTTCCTGGGGTTTAAGCTATGTGGTTTGGTTAGCACGCGGAGAGAAAGGGCCCCAAGGGGCACTCGCCATAACAACCAAGCCCCGAGGCCTCTCTTTACCTATTAATTATCGATAGATATTAGTGTGCTATGTTCAGCCTGTCATAGTTGTGGTAAGGAAGATATGACCAAACATTGGGGAGGCGTAACTACTCAGGAGTTGCGCCAATGACAAAATGCGGGCCGGGAGGTATCGCCCGGGGTTTTCAGAGGGCGTTTAGTTCAATCTGGATGACTGGCGAGATAGCGTGTCCCCGCATAAGCCCGTTGCAGATATTCCCACACGGGGAGGCCATGGTGCATAATGACATGGTGGGCGGCGAAAATCGTGCCCGGCGATAATTGGATCATTGCGTGCGGACCGGGCTGAAGGTGGTGAACGTGGGTTATATTGCGCGTACAGGTCTGTACCAATTTGCACGATGTGGTGAATTGAGCCTATGCAAAGCATCGATATATATTGGGTTTTTATTCCACCGTTTGCGAAATCTGATCAGCTCTCTCCTGTTTTTTCAGTAATGGATAGCGAGGAAAGAGCTGCTTTTTACCGATATCGTGTTGACTTTAAAAGGGTCGAATTTCTAACAGGAAGAGTATTGCTCAAAGGGATTCTCGCGAAGCGTCTCCGAGTTGCCGCCAATACTATCCGCTTTTACAAGACCTCATTTGGAAAGTTG
Source organism: Bacillota bacterium (assembly GCA_021821465.1). Taxonomy (GTDB): domain Bacteria; phylum Bacillota; class Sulfobacillia; order Sulfobacillales; family Sulfobacillaceae; genus Sulfobacillus. The sequence continues at coordinate 1,859 of JAKACM010000065.1, read as the reverse complement.
CACCTTTCGTGCGGGGAGGTTCCTCAATTGCACTTCAATCTTAGTCATTCGGGTAATCTTGTTGTTGCGGTATTCTCAATATTTTCCGAGGTCGGCATAGATGTGGAAGATATTCGCCCTGATTTTTTGGCCCTGATGGTCGATGTGTTGACCCAAGATGAGGTCAACTATGTCCTCGGTGACTCCCTCACGAACTCTCGCCATAAACGCTTCTTTGAACTTTGGACACGAAAAGAGGCATTGTTAAAATATCGCGGCGTAGGTTTATCAGTATCACCTCAAAGCATTGCCGTGCCTTTCGGCGATGCCGTTTCGAGGATAGACGGCGTTCAATATTGGTCGAGTAGGATCCTAAAGTGGTATTTTGTTTCTGTCGTTTCCCATGTTAGGAACGAATCCATAAGTTATCGCGTTCATCCGATTGACTTCATGTCCCTCGTTCGATTCGTGGAAACTCAACTCTAGCGGAACTTTCCTAGTTATGAGCCCAAAATGGCCTCAAAGTCTTGTGGCGTCTCAAATTGCTGTATTATACAAAAATTCTGGGCCCCATTAACCCCTGTTTGGGGCCATTTCGTAAAGGACTTTTCGCGTGCATGTCGAACTCCTGTATTATTAACCAATTGATCCAGGATGAGTTGCCCATGGCGACTATTACCCAACGCAAAGTCCACGGTCATACCTATTATTATTTGGTGGCCTCGAAACGGATTGACGGCAAACCGCGTTTAGTGTGGCAAAAATATTTGGGTCGAGCCGAAGATGTGGTCGCACAATTAGAGGGCAAACCGCCCGCCCCACAAAAAGTTACCGTCGGGGAATATGGGGGCAGTCGGGCGTTGTTTGCCCTGGCTCGCCGTTTGCGTCTGGTGGAATGGATCGATGAAGTGGTACCCAAACGTCAACAGGGGTTGTCCGTGGGCACCGACATTCTGCTGGCCGTCATTAATCGTGTCCTGGCCCCCTGTAGTCAGGCCCAATGGGTGGACTGGTATCACAGCACAGCTCGATATCATGATGTACCGGTCCGCGACCAGGGACCTGACAAGCCAGCGGTTTTGGGACCCTATGAACTCCCTCACTCCCGAACATATTCGTGCGGCAGAAACCGCCTTAACGCGCCATATGGTCCACGAGTTTGGACTGGATCTGTCCACGGTGGTCTATGATGCCACAAATTTCTATACCGGGATTGATACCCACACCCCATCCGAACTGGCCCAACGCGGGCATCAAAAACAACATCGAACCGACTGGCGATCCATTGGATTGGCTCTCATGGTGACCACGGACTTTAACATCCCGTTATTTCATGCGGTTTATCCCGGCAATCGCCATGACGCCCAAGAGTTTCAGAGCATGACCGAAGAATTGATCGCCCGTCGGGCGATCTTACAGGATACTTGTGAGAAGATGACCTTAGTGTATGACAAAGGCAACAATTCACGGACAAACCCAGCGGCGGTGGATGGCAGTCCCTTTCACTTTGTGGGGTCATTAAAGGCGAACCAAGCGCCCGAACTGCTGGATGTTCCGTTGACAGACTATGAGACCATTGTGGAATATCCGGGCTTGAAGGCGTATCGCACTACCCGTCAGGTGTTAGGCCAAGAACGGACCGTCGTGGTGACGTATAACGAAGCCCTCTATTTAGGACAATGGCAGGGAGAACTGGTGCGTCTGCGAAAATTGCCAGATCGCTTGCAGGCCATCCAATACTCGGTGGTTCATGGGAGACGGCGACCGTCGGTCGCCACCTTGCGTCAACGGGTGACCCCAGCACAGGTCAAAGCAGGCCCTCCCGTCCGCGATGGGGTACATACGGAAATCCATGAAACGGAAGAGGGCCCGACCTTCAC
>JAKACM010000181.1 GCA_021821465.1 Bacillota bacterium | reverse complement strand
TTGCTCCTGCTGTGAAGTATCAGCCATTCTGAACATCGACCCTTTCGCGAATAAGATAGTTACCTATTCGCGATGGGTCCACCATTTTCCTTTACAGAATGGGAATTAATTTCGTCCTGCCTCCTAAACTAAGCGTCATGACCACCAGAGCTCCCGCTAGCACGATCCAGGTTTGGCGACGATGTACCACATGAAACCATTCTGCTTGAATGACCTTAAGCAATCTTTTGCCTCCTCTGACCCCAAAGTGAACGCCGGGTTTTTATCTATATACTGTATATCTCAAGTGGGCAAGAAGGCTTTAGAGTAAAGAAGACTTACCACAAAAAGAGCAAGTTTTTTCCCTCAATGGTCTTGTGTTGGGACATAGCCGATATATGCACAAAAATAGACAATAGGTGGGATGGAACAGACCATCATAAGACGATGGCACGGAGCCAACTGTCCAAGGGTTGGGGACCATTCCCGAGGTTGAAATGATAATCCCCCCACCGTTTGATGTTACGGGTTGAGAGCAGTTAAGTCATCGCCGCGGATCGCGTAGGGACTCTGATGACACGGATCATATCCACAACCAAGTTCTGAAAAGGTCATGATGTTGGCACGAGATCCTTTCGGTGATTATGGACTAGGAAACGCCCCAAGCATTTGTCCTGTGGTTGCACTAATGATTTCATTCATATGCGTGTAAGTGGGAACGGGTTGATTTTTGAAGACAAATGGTGTGGGTAAAGCGGTGTGTTCATGCCATGTGACCAACCAGGCGGCTTGCGATTTTGATAATGATGAAACATGGCTATTCGCGAACATGACCAGTTCCGCGACCATGGGCGTTTGGGGAGACAGTTTAGAAAAATTGCGGAACACCTGGGCTTTGGCTTGAGCGCTCGATATAGGCATCTGCTGTGGATGAGAGAGCAGACGGATATCCATTCCATATGATCTGAGAAGAGAAGGGTACGGTGAGGTCAGCGTAGGGCGCGGTGATGAACTCCCCATAATAAAACCTATGATAGTGAGTGCCATAGCCCTTGCTAACAGGGTTTTCAGGTATCTTTTCATCATGACGGAACCACCTCTTGTTAAGTTGTTAAGCGATGTCCGGATTACGGAAATCATACAGTGATCAAAAATCCGTCAGTTTCTTGCGCAGGAAATCGCCCATCATAGATCGTATGAGAATGCAGCCACGCCTTCCTCAAATTTCACATATCAACAGAGGAAGGGCTTTTCAGACAAGCAGAGTCTTCATACGTCGGACCTAGTCATACTGCTTTTTATCCCGATAAATCCTTTCATTGAGGAGGATTTTATGACACGCAAACTTACGATGTGGACATATTTCATCGGTTGACTGAAGGCGATCCACCTTGGGGAGCTCTGGTGAAAGCCTCGCGTCAACCTGGCAATCATTTTGCTGCGGTTTTGCCATGCGACCCAGAAAACAGAAATTCGTGCAAGGGACCAGCATGCTAGACCCTATCAGGCCCAGATTTTTGTTTAATGCAGCTGGTTTGTTGCCGTCAGTCGGAGTATAGCAACGATTCGTTCCTTTTGAGGCGATAACAAATGTCGTCTAATTCTCTTCCGTTTTTGAAACATAATCGGCAACAGGTCAAGGGTCTCACAGGCTATGCGGTGAAGCTTCGGGCCTGGAAGCGGCAGGGCTACTCAAATGTCACGGAGTGTCTTCACTCAATATATTTTGCACGGCGTCGCGAAAGCCTTGAGGCCAGGCACGACTTTTTTGCATGTTCTGGTCCCAAAGGACCACGGTGCTGTCTTGATTGGCAATGAGAGTACCATGGTCCTTTTCGATGATGAGATGATACAAATTCAAGGAAGCCTGTCCAATAGACGTGACGCCGGTGTAGACTTTCAAGGTTTGGTGAAAAAATGCCGGCGCCAAATAGCTTATCGACTGTCGGGCCAACACCAACGAATAGTTTGGTGACCACCACTCAAAGGTATCTGTGGCGAGGGTATCAATAAAATCGGTGCGAGCCTGTTCAAAATAGATGACATAAGAGACTTGGCTGACGTGTTTATTGGCATCCGTTTCGTTAAAGCGAACACGGATTTCGGTTTCATGGACGAAGCGTTTGCCACCGATGAGAATACCTTTCATATCCAACCTGCCCTTCGTGTTGAATGGTGGGGAGAACTTGCGTCAGACGTTCCGGCAGTTCTTGAAGGCTCTTAACCGTGAGGTCGGCTTGGCAAAAAGACGGTGATAAAGCATCCCACCCCCTTTTATCTTCTTGGTTCCCGGGACGTTTGAGATGTACAGCCAGTATCGATGCCCGCTTGGCTCCGAGAACATCATGCGCAAGCCTGTCGCCAATATGAGCCGACAAGCCTGTGATCAGCCGGAAAGGACGGGGATCAGGTTTAGCGAACCCACTGTCCGCTCCAATCCATGATGTAAATATCTTATCCCATCCCAAGGCTCGGAGATAGGGCCATTGATTCTTAATCAGGCCGTTAGTGACAATGTGCAAAGTTAACCGTTTACCAGTCGCCCACAGTAAAAAATCCCAAACATCCGGATACACCAGGGGGATCAGATCCTCGCGTCGGGGGGGATTGGGGTTGGGTAAAGACATGTGGAGGGTTTTGGATGCGATATCTTGCCAATCGTAGGCTCCTTGAAAATTACGGTGGCGAAGACGATGCTCGCTTTCTTCGGCCATCGTTTCCCATAATTTTTGCCAGGATTTATGGCCAAACCCGGCCTGTGTCAAGAGCCAAGGTTTGAGATGCAACGACCAGTATGGGTTACGCATCAAGGTTCCGTCAAAATCCACACTCATTACAACGCCTGGCGTGAGTCATCAACTCTCTTCGCGGATAATTTCACAAAGGATGTGGGAACGCACAGTAATTTTGTTATTATAGACGAAAAGTCATTAAAGGATGAAGAGAATACAATGCTGATAGTGCAGAAATATGGAGGGAGTTCTCTCGGCTCACCCGAACAACTCAAAAACGTGGCACGAAAAATCCAGCGAACGCTGGAACAAGCTCATCAGGTTGTGGTCGTTGTGTCCGCCATGGGGGATAATACGGACGACTTAGTTGAATTGGCCACAAAATTGGCTCTCAGTCCGTCGGCGCGGGAACTGGATCAATTATTGTCCACCGGAGAGACGCAATCGAGCGCTTTAATGGCCATGACCCTAGAGCAATCCGGGGTGCCGGCAAAATCCTTTTCAGGTCGACTGGCAGGCATTGTTACCAGTTATGATTACGGTAAGGCACGGATTGAGCATGTGGATCCCAGAGAACTCCGTAATGCACTAGCAGTGGGAATCACTCCGGTTGTGGCGGGTTTTCAGGGAGTGACCCGATCGGGGGATCTGGCCACTTTAGGCCGGGGGGGATCGGATCTCACCGCCATTGCGATTGCCAATGCGTTGAATGCAGACCGCTGCGAAATTTATTCAGACGTGGCCGGGGTATATACCGCAGATCCCCGGATTATTCCGTCGGCTTCCGCATTAGGGATGCTGAACTATGATGAGATGTTGGAACTGTCCAGCCAAGGAGCTCAGGTCCTTCAAACTCAAGCCGTCGAATTTGCCAAAGGCCAAAAAGTTCCCATTTATGCACGATCAACTTTCTCGGATGAACCCGGGACCGTTATTCGGGAAGGAAAAAAGGAAAGTGTGGAAAAACCGCCTGTCACGGCCATCGCTTTAAATCGACATATTGCCAAGGTGGGACTGATTGGCGTGCCCGACGCACCGGGAGTTGCGGCGCTTCTCTTCCAAGAACTCGGTCAAAGCGGCATCAATGTTGAATTGATTATTCAAGCCATGTCTCATAATCATCTGAATGACATCGCCTTTACCATTGAAGAAGAGGATGTCAGGGCCGCCGAGCCGATCGTTAAACGATGCTTGGAGCAATTGGGAGGGAATGCCCTGGCCATCGACACTCAGGTCGCCAAGGTGTCTGCCATCGGATCAGGAATGTTAGGCCGTCCCGGGGTAGCCGCGCGCATCTTCAAGGCACTGGCCAACGGAGACATCAATATTCAGATGATTGGAACCTCCGAAATCAAGATTTCCTGCATTATCGACCGCAAGGATGCAAAACGGGCGATAAGCCTGATCCATGATGAATTTCATCTGGGACAGTCCCAGGAGATGATAGAAGACTAGATGGACTTTTTGGGCAGGTTTCTCTTTTCTCTCGGAGCTGTGAAATCTTCCGAAGCCATTCCCAAAGACGAGGACAAGACGATGTTCTGAGATGGACATGCACCAGGGGGTTGCATGGGCTTTTTGGCATTTTCCCATAACACTCTAATTTGTGTTAGATTAGGGCATCTGGGTTGGTTAACGCTTGGGAATTGATGATAAAAGGAGTTGACAATTACGAAAGTTCTTTTCCAAATTGTTCTGGTTCTTCATATCGCAACAGCATTGTTGGGATTTGTGGCGGCACTGGTTCTGTCTATCATAGCATACCGCCACAGACGGCAGCGAGAACTACCCGACACATTCTGGAAGTATCAAGCTTATCTACAACTTAATACCCTGCTTTTAGGTGTGTTTGGCACGGCGCTCTATCTTATGGGCGGACGGCCCAAAGTCGAATTGCACATGCTATATGGGGCTTTGGCACTCTTAACGGTTTTGGCGCAACGAGGACTCGGCCGGGGAAGACAGTTGCGTCAGGTTTTAGCGGAAGACTACGGAAAATTTCATGAAGTCTGGGTATATTTTGGACTGAACCTGTTTTTGTGGGCAATGTATGGACGAGGGTTGACTACCGGTTTCTTTGGCTTTTAAAGAACAGGCGCTTAAGCTGTCGAAAGACTTGGGGTCGGGATGCCAAAGATATCGGCATCCATGACTTTACTTTTCTCAGGAGGGGTCAACGGGGCAGGAATATTTTTCAAGAGTAGTGGTGGGGGATTACAAGCGGTCGTATAATCAAGACAGACTCTCATGAAAGAGCCTTGTGTGTGTTGAACTGAAATTTCTGTCTTTGCTGTCCCCGCTCTTTTTAGGGGGTTCGAAGAGAGGAGGAGAGGAATATGGTATCAATGCATGAACAAGTCACGGTATTGTCACAAGAGCATAGCAATGTGGAAGACCGACTGTTTCTTCTGTCAGACGCTTTGGAAGAGCCTGACGAAGGAGATATACAATGGCGGGAGGAGACCGCGGATGATGTTCTTCAGTACTTGGCTGTGCATTTGCTCGAACACATGAAAAGCGAAGAAGAAACCGTGTTTCCGTATGGTACAAGCATGGGACTGTCCAACTTGGTGACGGATTTAGTGAACCAGCATGTCAAGTTGCGCGAGGACCTGTCCCGACTCGTGGCAGAATTGTCGCAAAACTGGTCCGGAGTGAAAGAGAACGGCAAGGCATTTGTAGCCCTCTTACAGGACCATATTGCACAAGAGGAAACCTCGTTTTTCCCCTTGGTGGACGCTTAGATTTCCTTATAATATACGCAATCATCTTTACTTAACAAACAATATGCGCCTAGGGGCATCCATAGAGTACGACCGCAAGAGCTTCCGAACAAAATCCATGTTGTGTGCCGGCGTGGGGCTGTTCGGAAGCTTTCGGGTTTTTCGCTGTCCGCCGGAAGACGGTGAAGAATCATTGCCATCCCATGTTTTGGCCGGACGACAGATTAAAGCGATATAGCTCGGGAGTTGTTGCCACGACACAACAGGATCTTCCGCCGTCCTTGGCGCGATAAAGAGCCGTGTCGGCGGCATGGTACAATGAATCCGGATCCGTTCCGTCTTGGGGATACCAG
>JAKACM010000180.1 GCA_021821465.1 Bacillota bacterium | reverse complement strand
AGCGAAAAGGATGCAACAGTCGATAATGTCTTCATGCCGCCATGATATCCCATCGGGGAGAATTTGTCCACCCCCTATGCAATGCGCTCACCGTGCGGCTTAGCGGAACTATGCCGAAACCCTGGAACATATGCCCACTCGGGAAAAGGATTCCTTGTTCTATGTCTCTGTGACTCGTAAGCTTCCCCAACGTCAATAGAAGTGTTTAGGACGTCATAGTGCTGAAATACGCCTAATAGCCTGGTGCCCAATTAGAGAATTTCACTCTAAACTTGACAAGAATGATCGGATGAATGAACGGAATCATAATAACGAAGAACGCCCCAAACGCTATTCAAAAGGAGTTGGGAACGCATGAAGCTTCCGAAAACATGGACAAGGGTCGCGCGAGTCTATGACATTGATTCGTCCACTCCCTATTTGGTCGAGTTCAATGACCGTACGATCGCTCTGTACCGAACTGATGGTGTAATTTACGCGACTGATGACACATGTTCTCATGCCGAAGCTTCGTTGTGCGAGGGTACATACCATGGATACATTGTCACCTGCCCGCGTCATGGAGGACAATTTGACATTCGCAGCGGACAAGCCGTCAAAATGCCTGCCGTGTCCCCCATTGAAGTCTTTCCTGTCCGTGTAGAAAATGACGAGGTGTACTTATCCCCGGACGACCTGTAAGAAGGCTCGCTGAGCCACATCTTAACGGCACAATCTTTTCGCAACCCTGTGCAGAGTGTAAGTCGGATCCGCACCGAAAGTACCTTTACTCCAGGGCCAGACAGTTTCCTGTCTGGCCATTGTTTACAGTGAAAGCCTTTAACTCTATTCCTTGCGGATTATAACTAATAATTTTGGTATGAGACTTCAGCCTGGGGAGCACACCACGTTTCGGTTTCCTTTTGAGCATCCGCTGGTTTCTTCCTTTCAAGCCAATATTCCGTGACGACTTGCTTGAACGGGCCCCATTTCGGACAGTAGCCACCAGGAAGACGTTCCTGTCTTGACATGCCCAGCTAGGCTTTGCGCATTCAAACGGAAAGAAGACGCTTGCCGGCAGAGCGTTTCCGGCCAAGGTTAAAATGACCCTTAAACATCTGACCCCTGATATCCTCTCTCTAAGGTCAGAGAGTTTTACGGGGTATATTTCGGTCCCGCTCAGGGCTGTGAAGGATCCTCGGTTTACGAATGGGGGATCTTGCCTTCGGATAACTTCGCTTCTAACTCGTCACACAGTTCCTTTACGAGGTGATCAATTCCCTGTCCTGCCTGATTAAGATCGGAATGGTGGGATTGAAGCAAAGAAGACATCATGTGATAAACGATTGTTGATCCTTCGTTACTCCCATAAACACCGAGCCGAACCGGCATGTCGGCAACTGTTGTCAGTGCTTTTTCCATAAGCTTGGCTCCGGCTACAAGATTCCCAAAGATTACCGTATATGCCCATTGGGGATCAGCCACATGGCGCTCCAACATATCCTTACGGTGATCGACGACGGCATATTCCACTAAATTTCGTTTGCTCACAGCACGCCGCAAATGGCTAACAAGCTCTTCCGGATTGAGTTGGGACTCATAAATTTGGTAGGATGAAGACCCACTTTGACACCATTTCCTTTCATCTGAAATCAGGCACTCTCACGCAGAATCGTTTAAATCCTAGCCGTCTATTCTCTTCATACGGCCTGGCAGTTTATGATCTTATCACGTACCGGTCAAGTTGAATAACGGGGCTGATCCCGGGAGGTCGATTATCATATTGGGGTGGCGTCCTCCACTCCTCTCGGAATTTTAAACGCCACCCCAATACAATTTGCGACGTGTTGCGCCGATGCATATCGGGCTAATAGGCAACCTTGCGAGTGCGTGCTGTTGGTGAGACCGATAATTCACTGCCACACGTGCTCCTTCGCGTCCGCATCGCATGGCAATTTTCGCCCCAATCCCGCGACTGGCTCCGGTGATCAGAATACGTTGACCGTCACACATCATTCACGTCCGTCCTCCTTCGAGTATTTTGCTGGGGTTTCTTGACTCGAGCCTATGACTTGACGGGATTGCGGAATGGCGATGAAAAAACATGATCAATAGGAAGCGTACTGGCCCGGAAGGGATCATGACGGCACAAGAAAAAAGGCGTTGATGAACCCCATCTTCCCTAACCGTCTCGCGGGATCTCGCAAAAGTGCCGGGAAAAAGTTTTCTTAACGTGTAACCTTGGTCGGCCAGCATCCGTGCCACATCGGTTCGTCATGACACTAAAAATCGGTCATAGTATACGTGATCTGATTCCCCCGACCACGGATCGAACCGGTTTCGCCACAAGACAGACAAGCCGGTATTGATGTTTTGCAGAAAGCTCGTTTGTGACAACGGTGACTCCCTCTTTCTGGTGCCTCTCGGTCCAATGTGCTATAAACCACCATTAAGGCTTCGAAGACACCCATGCTCTCCCCATTTCGTCCCGCATATGTCCTCACGGGCTGGATTAACCGCCATACACGTGAATATCCGATTAGATGCCATGAACAGGACATAGTCAATTGATTGACTAGTTTTTAATATAAGGGGCCTATCGCTCGCCGTCAAGCCCAGCCAAGCTAGTCGGATTATTGCGGAGAAAGACTTGGATCAAGTTCATCGAGTGTATGCTGAATGGTCTTACTGTGCCCAAAACAGTCCTTTGAGGCCCAGTTGTCAAGTCCGCCCTTCACCGCCCGAAAAAAGGGCGTAAAATGGAGAGGAAAGGCCCTGCGTCCCCGAAGAGGAGGTCTTAAGTGCCATATGACGGCTGAAACGGGGCCCAAAGTGTGCCCACTTCCCTCAGATCTCACGCCGAAATGTTCTCCAAGCGATGAGATCTCATCGCCCCCATAAATAGGAGTCCCTAGGTTAGGAGCCATTTGTCGAGGTATGTAATGTTTTACGATCCGATCCCTGAGACACGCAATCCGATCGACATGCTCGACCGTCAGAAATTTTGTCGACCTTCCCCTGACAAACTCCCCGCTATGCCACCTTCGTGAAAAAATGCGCAGAGAAAGCCCATGAAAAGTCGTAGCGGCCACTGTTCGCCGACAAGAGAGGTTGTGCGATTCCTGATCAAGACTGGCTGCCAGAGTCTATCGCGGTGGAAACAGACATTCACAAGACACTCCATGGGCCCATAGTGACGTCGCAGGGCTTCGATCTGGGCCCGACCATTGGCAGCCGGGAACGGTGGTAGTGATCGGGCAGGGATGCACTCATTCTCGACTATTCCGGCAATGAAAATTCATGAACCTTCGGGGGTGACAGGATTTAGCGGCTCCCGTATCCTATATTCATAGACATGCCATCCGTATCATTATGGATTCTGATCGGGATGGCCTATCATCCAACCCATCTGCTTCCTGAAAGGTGTGTTATACACTCATGCCATTGTCTCAATCTTGGGGTCCGTTACTGAGTGGGGTGCTTCTGGCCGGTTCGATCTTAGCGTGGCCAGTGGCTGCCCATGCCGCTCCCCTTCCCGGGCCCCTCTATAAGTTAGCTTCCTCCCCCACGGTCTATGTCGAGCATAACGGAACACTGCACGCCATCGCTTCCCCTGCCATGCTGTACGATCTCGGCTATACCTGGCAAGATCTGCATACGGTCAAAACCCTGCCGGTTCCGATCGGAACACCCATCACGCTCCTCAAACTCCCATCCAGCCCCGCTGTGTATCTCGAGCACAATGGTCACATGCACTGGATTGCAAGCGCCAAAATCTTCAACCAAAATGGGTTCCAATGGGCCAACGTCTACACGGTCAGCCAATTCCCGGCTCCCATCGGATCCCCGATTACCAGCACCGCACCCCCGAACAATACACGTCAGGTGGGATGGCAGGTGTTCACGGCTAATGGTGTCCCGGTGTCCTCGGCCCATCCCGTCACATCCGGTACGAAACTTTTGGTGGAACCCGTTGACGCAGCAGGGGCCATCGTTCCCGATACCTTGGCGGACACCGTGTCCTTGACTCTGCACAGCAATGCGCCTCCTTATCAAGGCTATCTGTCCGAATTGCCCTATCCCGGCACCCCACCCCTGGTAACCGTCTATGCGTCGCCTACCGTAACCCCGTCGTACACCTTCACGGGATCGGCTTTTGGCATCAACCTGGGGGTCAATAGCACCTATCCGGCAACGTTTTCGGTATCGCCTCAAGGGGCTGCCAACGCGACAGTCACGGGGGTAACGGGTCCGTCATCCGCTGCCGCCCCGGTAGTCTCCGCTCCCGTGTCCAATAGCATTGGACAAATCCAAGTAGTCCATGGCATCCAGCCCAATCAAACCTATAGTGTCCAATTGCAACTCGAAACGAGTTCGGGCCAACCCGTTCTCGGGATAGCCCCATTATTGGGATCCCAAGCGTACCCCACCACCGCATCGCCTTACCAATCACCCAATTCACCCAACTTCACCGTCAGTACGGGGGGGCGGGCCACACCATCCACGCTGACCTTTGGGCACCTCGGCACAAACCATGTGTACCTGACTTATCACACCGGTTCCGCGCACAACGTGCCCGATGTCCTTTCCCTGTATGGCACGCAGAATGTCCCGGGAGCGGGACCAGCCAATCAAAAAAACTTTATCCCCGTCGTCGAGTTGGTCACCAACGCCTTTTAGTCTTCGCCCAGAAGGGATTCCGTTCACGAGATATCGCACGCGAGCGGAACCCTTCTGGAACTTATGGCCATTCTCCATCATGACTCGCTGTCCCGTAACTGAAGCCGTAGAGCGTGCCCACTGGACGATGAGAAGGCGTGAATCCATCCGGCGGGAAAGTGGAATTCGGGAACCGTCTCGCTAACCCCATCGCCTATCTGTGCTTTCCCCAAAGATCCGGGATCCCAGCCGGATGTCTCAATCCGGATGGTTCCGGTTCATCACGGGGACTACGCCTGAAATGAATTGACCATCGAGATCCCATCGAAGCCATAGTTCGCGTTGAAGATTCCGACCACCCCCGGATACAACGAGACCTTTGGACGACGAATCCGGCACGTGTGATCGTGTATCATCCTGTCATGGCCCTGACGGGTATGGTATACTTTTTCCGCACTGGCGTGTTCCCCGTATAATCAATCCTGCAAGGCCTCCGGAACAATCAAGAATGGCACAAGCGGCGGAACCGATGGGATTAAAACAATCAAAGCCGTCAAGAACCCGTCATCGGGACTCAAGTTCCCGCTTTCAGCCCCCTAGTGAGGAATCCTCCTCGGCGTGAAGGCCAGAAGCTTCCTCTGAGTTCACAGAAGGAACCCTCCGGGTAGGGAACCCGTCAGACACCGAAGTCGCTGCATCCCTTATCCCCCCTTCAAAAGGAGTTTCAGCAGACGGGATCCCTCAATAAACCCCGCTCATTAAAGATGGACGCGATTGCAACGCCTGCACTGCAGATTCGGAAAGTTGTATATGGTCACCTCAGCGATCTCTGATATCGACATCCCTTTACGCAACATTTGCCGGGCTACGTCACGCATGCCTTCTTCCCGACCTGCTTTGCCTTTTTTTCGCACTTTTCTTCGGCAGGCGCCATAGCGAGTTTCGTACAAAAGACGGGTGTGTTCATCGTGACTCAGAAATTCCAACACGTTCAAGGCTTTCGTCATGATGTGATCCACTTTCACTAATTCTTCGAGACCCGGCTTCGTTTGCGCGACCAAGAACAAAAGCCACCGCGCCAGATGCGGTGAGGAGGGGGTGAGATTATGACGCATTTTGGGCCACTTGTTTTAGCTAATGTTATTTGTCCTTGGTGTCACTAATAATTTGGTGTCATCCATCCGTCCGATCTATGCTTTATTGGCACCCCCAGCGTGGGGTGCCAATAAAAAGTCTTGGGGAAAAAGGTTGCG
>JAKACM010000064.1 GCA_021821465.1 Bacillota bacterium | reverse complement strand
ACGGTAGAGAGTCCTCCCTTTCATTTTTACGTTAGTTCACAATCCATTTTGATGCATCATGCCCACATGGACATTGCTACCTGGCGTCAACACTGCCATTTTATCTTAATTTGTACGCTAGTGGTGATCGGAAATGTTTCTATCTGTTTGTTGGTCGAGCTTTATTGTTAAGTTAACTTTTTCACAAATCCAAAAATACAAGACTCTGGTGATATAATCGATTACGGTAATCGTTTAACTTTTGATGAGAGGGTGTCTCACAGGAGCCATGGCTACAATCAAAGATGTTGCCCGCAAGGCTGGAGTTTCCACGGCGACCGTATCCCATGTGTTAAATGGTACGCGCTCGGTGCGGTTAGAGACACGTGATGCAGTGCTTCAGGCTATGGCTGATTTAGACTACATGCCGTCTGCTTATGCTCGGGCCTTGCGTACCCGGAGTTCCCGGCAAATTGGGTACGTCGTTGCCGATCTTATTAATCCCTTTTTTGCTTCGATCTTCTCAGGTGTAGAAAAAGTTGCATTGAAACGCGGCTATACCGTTGTAGTCAGTCATTCGGGAGAAGATGCTCAATTGGAATTAGAGGTGATTAACGGACTCGTGGCCCATGGCGTTGACGGGCTTATTGTGGCTCCGGTGGGTTCAAGTCAATTGTGTACAGCTAGTCGGGAGATCGTTATTCCCATGGTATTTATTGACCGAACCTGTGCCGGCTCCTTGGTTCCCGCCGTCACCACCATTATGACAGAGGCCATAGCCCAGGCTGTGAACACCATTCACTCCCGAGGATTTTACGAAGTCGCGCTCATCGCAGGAAGAGCAGGGTTATCTACGACTGACCACAGAGTCGAGGCCTATCTCAAGGCTGTGCACGCGAGAGGCTTGTCACCAAGGATCTATGCAGGTAATTCCGATGTTGATAGTGGACAAAGTGCAGCGAAATGGGCCATGAGTTTCGATAAACCCGTGGGCGTCGTCTGCGGAAACAATCTTATGGCCACGGGATTTGTTCAGACCTTGCTTGAGGCGCAAAAGTTACAAGATTATGCGATGGGATTGGTGGTCATCGGAGATGACCAATGGACGAATTTTACCACTCCGCCATTATCCATAATTAGTCAACCGACAGTGGACTTAGGTGCGATGGGCGCTAACATGTTGATTGATCAGATAGAAAATTCGGAACAACATGTCGAAAGTGTGCAGTTACCGTGCCAATTCCATCCGCGAGAAGCTCTTGCTACCGATGGAGATTGGAGGGAACAGTAAGTATGCGCGTGTTTGTTTTGGGCAGTACCGTTGTTGATATGCCGATGATTATTGACCATGATCCGGAAGACGGCGAAACCGTTCCAATATCCTCAGGACGAATGTATCTCGGGGGAAAGGCCGTAAACCAGGCCATGCAATTATTCAACCTGGGAGTTGACGTCCGGTTGATTACCGCGCTTGGTGGCGATCCCTTAGGAGAATGGGCCTTAAGTGAGCTAGAAAAAGCATCGCTTCCGGTATCTTTGGTTCAAAAGCGGGAAACCACCACAGCTTATGCGGTTCCCGTTGGGACGCCGGACAAACACTTCATTTTCCACGTTCCCGGCATTAATTCTCATGTGACAAATTTCGATCTTGAGAATCTCGACATTAATTGGCAATGGGCGGATACGATCATAGTCCAAGGAGAATGGCCGTGGAGAATTTCGTTATGGGCGGCTCAACAAGTGAACGGCCAAGTCGTGGTCAATCCCGCCCCGGCACCTGGTTTGCCGCATGACCTTTTGAGCTTGACTCACACATTAATTAGTAATCAACAAGAATTATCTACAATTTTGGGTGTTTCCGAGGTCGAGTGGGACCAAGCCATGCCACATTTCTTCGCCGCTTACCCGAATCTTAGCGTGTGTGTAGCCAGCCTGGGTCACCGGGGAATGCGTTACTTTACACGATCCGGTGAGGGGAACGCTTTTCCTGCTTTTCCGACAGAGGTCGTGGATCCTACAGGCGCTGGAGATTCTTTGCTAGGTGCCTGGATTTGGGCTATCGCGCAAGGAATGTCTTACGATCAGGCAGCAGTCATAGCACTTCGCGCTGGGTCTTTAGCGGTTAAGCGTCTGGGAGCTGGGACAAATTTGCCGACACGAACAGACTTGGAACAATGGTTGTGATGCAATCCTATCCCGTTTAATTTTCATTGAGTTCGTATTGTCACGCAGTTGCGAAGTCGACGAAAATTATGCTAATGTATCAGTGTTCGTTAGTGTGCACAAATAATTGTTATCGAACAGTTTATTTCATCAATCAACAGAGGAGACGATCTTTATGATTTACAAAGCTACAGGGGCTACAGGTATCGTTTTCGCATCCATCCTCATTAGTGCTGGCCTTGCCGGATGCGGATCGGCTCAGGCAAACGGAAACCACGCCACGCCTTCATCATCGTCCTCAAACAAGGTTATTGGGGTTTCGATGTATTCTCTGACGAATCCCTATTTCTCCGCCATGAAGAAAAGTTTTATCACTCACGGTCAGGCTGATGGTCTGAAAGTGGAAGTCGAGGCCTCGAATGGCGACCAGGCCACACAATTAGCCCAAATTGAATCCTTTATTCAACAAAAAGTCGCCGCCGTGGCTATTGTTCCGCAGGATTCCAATTCCATAGTCACAGCCGTGAACCAGCTGAATCGAGCACACATTCCTGTTTTCTTCGTTGATGCCAATGCCAATACACAGCTCATGAAAAAAGACGCTGCCCACGAAGTTGAAGTGGTGGAGTCCAACAATTATGCCGGAGGCGTTGTGGTCGGAAAGGAATTGGTACAGCACTACGGCAAGTCAGCCCACGTTGAAATCGGAATGGTCAATTTCCCCACAGCATCCTCCACTCAAGCGCGTGACGCAGGATTTTTGAGTGTGATTCATCAGTACCATGGGTATCATGTGGTATCTACTCTAAATGGCAATGTTTCGCCGGTAACGGGACTGCAAGTTGCCACAGACATGATGGAAGCTCATCCGCACCTTAATGCTATCTTTTCCGATACGGGACCCGCTGCACTGGGTGTGGCGCAGGCTATATCGTCTATGCACAAGGTCGGCACAGTGAACTTATTTGGATTTTCCAGTGCACGCCAAAATATTGCGGAAGTAAAAACCAATACCGTCTACAAAGCGGGCGCCATGCAGCAACCTAAGATGGAGGCCAAAGTTGAAATTGCGAACATTGCTCGGTACTTGAAACACCAATCTGTACCTGCGAATATCCTTATTCCTGTTTTGCCTGTGACGAAACAAAATGCGGGGTCTCGGATTCCTTTAAGCTTTGGAAAGGAATAAGTCCTGAGAGGAGGGATGTATAGTGTCTGAAGTCCCTGTACTTGAAGTTGGAGGCATTAACAAGGCTTACAACCACGTGCCCGTACTACAAGACGTGTCCCTTAAGGTGGAAGCCGGGCAGGTGCGGTCCTTAATTGGCCATAATGGAGCCGGGAAATCCACACTGTTGAGGATTTTGGCTGGCGCAGAGTCTGCCGATAGTGGATTATTAAAGGTTGCTGGTACGGTTCGCACGTTTAGCTCGCCGCGTGACGCACAAAACGCAGGAGTTGCGGCTGTCTATCAAGAATTGCGTCTTCTTCCCGAATTAACGGTCGCCGAAAACATTTATTTGGGACAGGAAACCCACAATGGGATTTTCCTAGATCGCAGGAGTATGGCACAATCCGCCCAGCGAATACTTGAGGCACATCACATTCTTGTCGACCCTAATCAGAAGGTGCGATATCTTTCCCATGCGCAACGCCAGTTGGTGGAAGTGATTGCGGCGTTAGAACGCAATGCGAAGGTCATCTTGCTGGATGAACCTACGACAGCATTGCAAAGCGAACAGATTGACGATCTCATCACGACCGTGAAAAACATTGCGTCAGTTGGGCAAGTGGGAGTGATTTTCGTGAGTCACAAACTTGAAGAGGTGTGGGCTATCGCGGATGCCATAACCGTTTTACGCGATGGAAGCGTCGTTTTAGACGCCTCGAAAGATTCTGTTGACAGACAAACAGTCACCCGCTTTATCGTTGGTGACGCATACGACCAACAGCAGCAAGATCTAACCAGTGGCACGAGGTTGTCAGGAGTGCACAACATCCATTCTTCGCCGAGCAATAATAGCGAAGAGCCGCTCTTGACAGTGCACGGCGTGGAAAGTGCTGCTTTGCGCAATATTTCTCTTGACGTCAAACGTGGTGAAGTGGTCGGTCTCTACGGATTGGTGGGATCGGGTCGCTCCGATTTCTTTAAGCTACTCTACGGGCTTGAAACCCTCTTAAAGGGGACGATTTATGTCCAGGGACAATTGTACCGTCCCCGCTCTCCCCGAGATGCGATGCATCACGGCATCGCTTATGTGACAGAAGAACGAAAATATGACGGATTCATTCCGATGTTGTCCACCATTCAAAATGTTGCACTGCCCTCTATTTCCCGATTTCAAACTGCCGGTTGGGTTCATCGAACCAAGGTCGATCGGGCGGTTAACGATACCATGAGACCCCTTAATATGCGCGGGGATGTGAACAGAGCGGTTAAAACGTTGAGTGGAGGCAATCAACAAAAGATGCTTTTTGCCCGTACGTTATTGCAAGAACCTCAGCTCGTGTTGTTGGATGAACCGACTAAAGGCATAGATATCGGTGCCAAAGCCGAAATTCACAGACTGGTGCGGAAATTTGCTTCTGAAAAAGGCGTAGGTGTTTTGGTAATTTCATCCGAAGAAGAGGAACTGTTAGAGGTTAGCGACCGGATTATTGTATTTCGTGACGGGTTCAGTAGTGATGCGTTTGAAGCTTCTGATTTAACGGAAACCAACCTTCGCAATCTAGCACTGTAATGAGGTGATATGATGAAAGCAAAACGGCGACTTCCCGATGAAATCGGAATTTTTTCCGTATTGGTTGTGGTATATTTAATTTTCGGAGTTATGACTACAACGTTTATGACCACTTCCAATACTTTCACCCTTTTGTTAAATGGTAGTGTGGTAGCACTGTTAGCGATTGGTGAAACCTTCGTTTTACTAACAGGCGGTATAGATTTGTCTGTGGGTGCTGGCATTGCCCTGTCTGGGGTGGTGGCGGCGATCACTATCCAACACGGCTTTCCATGGTATCTGGGAGTACTCTTTGCGCTAGCTGCCACCATGGCTGTGGGGTTCTTTAATGGAATGGTAATCCACTACGTCAAAGTTCCTCCCTTTATTGTCACATTCGCGACCATGGGGGTAGCGTCCAGCATTCCGCTTATTTTAACTAAGGCGGTTCCCATCCCGATTGCTGCATCGAATTTCTCGTTTATCGGTCAAGGGTTTCTCGGCCCCATTCCGTTTGCGGTGCTCTTGTTGGCTGTCGTGGCGATTCTTACTCACTTAATATTATCGCGAACTGTTTTTGGGCTCCACGTATACTCAGTGGGAGGAAACCGCGAGGCAGCGCGATTAGCGGGGGTTAACACGGCAAAAGTCGATGTGGCAGTTTATATGGTCAGTGGTCTTCTCTCGGGTGTCGCAGGTCTTCTTGATGCCTCGCGTTTGATGTCAGGATACCCGACGGCGGGGTCAGGGACCTCTTTATTCTTCTCCATTGCCGCAGCCGTAGTGGGAGGCGTGAGCCTGTTTGGAGGTATCGGATCAATTACGGGGGCAGTAATTGGGGCCGTGCTCATAGCAGTCGTGAGCGACGGCATGGATGTGATGAATGTGAGCAGTTACTGGCAACCTCTGGTGATTGGCTTGATTATCTTGATTGGTGTCACTATCGACACTTTAAGAGCGGCACAAGTTCAACGCACAAGTTTTCGTCAAGCATTGCTCGCACGCTTGGGCAGGGGTTCTGTTCAGTCGGATGAGAAGACTTCGGAATCATTAAGTCATAAAGGGGCTATGTAAGATGTTGGCTGCGGTATTAAAGGCACCACACTGTTTGGAAATCGAAGACCGAGATGAACCTGAAGACATTCCTGCAGGATTTGTTCGTGTCGCGATGAAGTCGGTCGGGATCTGCGGCTCAGATGTTCATTACTATCAAGAGGGACGTATCGCAGACTTTGTCGTGCGCCAACCCATGGTATTGGGGCACGAATCTGCAGGAATCATTAATGGTGTGGGCCCGGATGTATCTCTGAAAGTGGGGCAGGTTGTTGCGCTGGAACCGGGGATACCGTGTGGCCACTGCCAATATTGCCGTACGGGTGTCTATAACTTGTGCCCTTACGTGAGGTTTTTTGCCACCCCACCCGTCGATGGAGCTTTACAGCAATTTCTTCTGCATCCAGCCGCGTTCGCCTTTCCGGCCGATGATTTAAGTCCTGATGAAGCCTGCCTGGCTGAACCCCTATCGGTGGGGGTTTATGCAGTGCGGCAGGCTGCAATTGGTCTGGGCCATGAGGTCTTAGTAATTGGTGCGGGGCCGGTGGGATTGGCCACTGCATTTGCCGCGGAGTCACAAGGAGCTCTGGTCGGTTTGATCGATATTAATCCAGAACGTTTAAGGGTAGCACACCAAGCCGGGTTTGAGGCGGCATTCTCGAGTCACGAAGCAAAGCAGTTTGACGTCGTATTTGAATGCACAGGCACACAAGCTGGGATTCGCGGTGCCCAAAGTCGTGTGCGCACGGGGGGAACAATTGCCTTGATTGGCATGGGCCAATCAGCTACGATGCCATTAGATAGTCTTGACATCATTGTGCGAGGCATTAGAGTAGTGGGCGTCTTTCGTTATGCGAATACCTATCCCAGCGCTCTGGCATTAATACGCCGGTATCATGAACGCCTGAAAATATTTCAAGCGAACCGCATCTCATTAGGGGAATTACCCCATTTCCTAGCAACTGAACAGTACGGGCATCACATCAAGACAATAGTGTCTCTAAACTAAACAAGAGGTTTCAAAACAAGCGGAGCGATAGACGATGAACCGACATGCGCTGGGAATTGATGTGGGCACTCAGGGTCTCAAGGGTGTCGTGATTGACGACAGGGGTTCTGTATTATGGAGCTACACCAGCGAATACGAAACCATTCGCCCTCATTCCGGATGGTCCGAACAAGAACCCATGGCATGGTTAAAAGCTTTCCACGATGTTCTCAGCCACTTGAGTGCAACATCTTTTATCAAATCTTTGAATGCCATCGGGTTAACGGGACAAATGCACAGCCTCGTGGTGAGCAATGATAAGGGGCAAGTTCTGCGTCCGGCGATTTTATGGTCTGACAACCGTAGTAGCCACTACGCTCAAGTGCTGGCAGAGCGCTTTGGAATTCACGATTTATTACAGTATACCGGGAATTATCCGCTGGCGAATTTCTCATTGCTGCGACTGATGTGGATCCGCGACCATGAACCGGGGATCTTTCAACAAATACGGCATACTGCCGTGGCGAAGGATTGGCTCCGTTATATGATGACGGGGCAGTGGGGAGCGGATGTTTCCGATGCGTCGGGAACTTATCTCTTCGATGTGGCAAACCGCTCATGGGCAACAGATCTTATGAGTCATCTTGATATTCCGCTAGAGTGGTGGGGCAAATCTTATGAATCTCCCACAGTGATAGGGGAAATGCAAATAGGGCCATCGGAAATCCGGGGACTACCCGTTATTGCGGGGTGCGGAGATCAGGCTGCGAGCGCTGTCGGTTCGCGCCTCGAACCTGGACACGACGTGGGAATTTCTATTGGCACGTCTGGGGTCATTTTTTGGCCTTTGACGTCATGGCGTCCTCCGTCACATCCGTCGATTCATGCGTTTTGTCATGCGTTTCCTGACAGTTGGCACTGGATGGGAGTGACACAGTCGGCTGCTGCGTCACTGCGGTGGTTTCGTGACATTCTTGGCGGAACACTTTCGTTTTCCGTGCTGGATACCATGGCGGCTTCTGTGAAACCGGGGAGTGAGGGCGTAGTCTTTTTGCCTTTTTTGCAGGGTGAACGGAGTCCCTTAATGAAGTCGGAGTCGGCGGGGCAGTTTAGCGGTCTGTCATCGGTTCATGGAACCGGCCACCTGGCACGGGCCATTATGGAAGGTGTAGCGTTTAGTATTCGTCACGTCTGGGACACGATAAATCCGAACAATCAACTGGATCCCGAAAATGTTATGGTAACCGGGGGCGGTGCCAAAAGTTCTTTATGGCTCCAAATTCTCGCGGACGTCTTGGGTCGGCCCATTCTGGCCATGAAGGATCCGGGAGCAGCAGTGGGAGCCGGACTACTGGCATTAGGCACGGTGTCGTTACAGGATTTGGGACCGAGGACAGGAATGAGCATAGAACCATCAAACCACTCCGATTTCTATCAAAATCTCTATGCTTCGTATCGTACCCGCGTGGCACAGTTGACTCACGCGGGATGGCAATAGTTTTTTATGGGTTATTGGCCTTATATATTCTGCATGGCTCGGCCTTTCTAGGTGTATGTGCTGTGGATAGAGGCGCCACAAACTGTCTACATTTGGGAGGAACTTATAGATTACAAAAGATCTTATCGGACAAGCCCGTGACCAAGTTGTCTTCAGGATTTGGCGAAATGATCATAGACCTGTCCACCATGTTTGTGTTCCGTTCTGACTCGCAATCGTTTATATGCTAATCTGCGCGGCCCATAGGGGAGTCCGCCAAAAGAGTTCTTCGTCTGAATTCAGCACACGCAAGCTGTGTATAGGATTTGTGGTCTTTGGCACCAACGGCTCTTACCGGCATTACCGGAAGGCGATTAAAAGCTTAATGAGAGCGTTCTCGCAGTACATGCAAAAATTCCCGCATCCATTCCGGGTGATCGGGCCAGGCGCGAGCGGAGACCATATTGCCATCTACCACAGCTGCTTGGTCAATGAACGTACCGCCTGCTAGGGCGATATCAGGAGCCAAGGCGGGATAACCGGCCAAAGTTCTGCCCGACAAGACGCCGGCGGCTGCCAACGCTAATGGAGCATGACACAATTGGGCAACCGGAACATTTTCTGCAAAGAAGTGTTGGATGATGCGAAGAAAATCCGGGTCATTGCGAATATATTCCGGAGCTCGGCCTCCGGGAATCACGACGGCTACGTACTCTTCAGGATGAACTTCTTTAAAGGATAAATCGGCCTGTACGCGGTACCCGGGTTTTTCAGTGTAGGTATCAAATCCCGGTTCAAAATCGTGTACCACCGTTCGCAGCACCTTTTTACTGGGCGCAGCAATGTCTACGTCATATCCTTCTTCCCGTAAGCGTTGATAGGGATACATCACTTCTAAGGATTCGGCGCCGTCTCCTGTCAGGATCAGTATCTTACTCATGTCTAATCTCCCCCTTATAATCTTACTTACTTAGAGTTCTTCTCGCATCATCAAATCCACAATATAGTGAGCCTGGCGAATTGCCAGGGCACTGATGGTGAGGGTCGGGTTTTCCGCCGCGCTGGTTGTAAAGATGCTGCCGTCCGCAATGAAAAGATTTTTGATTTCATGTGTCTGGCCGTATTCATTCACCACCGAAGCGGAAGGATCCTTCCCCATACGGCATGTGCCCAGGTTATGAGTAGCCGGGTAGGGCGGGGTGTCATACACTTTTGTGGCTCCTGCGGCTAAGTACATCTCTCGGGCTCGGCTCCACGCA
The DNA here is from genome assembly GCA_021821465.1 of Bacillota bacterium. Lineage (GTDB taxonomy): Bacteria > Bacillota > Sulfobacillia > Sulfobacillales > Sulfobacillaceae > Sulfobacillus. The sequence goes on along the minus strand of JAKACM010000064.1, from coordinate 18,255 downwards.
TACTTTCGCATGGCGCGGTCATTGGGATGATCGTGATAGGCGACGACGGGAACAGGCATTCCGTAGCGATCTTTTTGGTAGGCATGCAAGCTCACTCGGTTATCCGCTTGGGGCATGTCTTCACCGACAATCCACAGACCTGCCAAGTGGGTATAATTTTCCATGAGCTCTACCAAAGGCTTTCCCCATAGAGCACGGCGGTCAGCTGTCGAGGTGCCTGGACCGGGGTCGATAAATACCGAGGCAAAGGATGGCCCCAGCATAATGGTTTCCAAATGAAATCCGCCCACAAAATGACGGGATTCGGGGTCGTTATGGGTAAAGTCGTCGATTAATCCCATCATGGTAATGCCTTTGTAGGCGTGGACACACTCGGGGAAAAGTGCATAGGATGATGCTGTCACATGTCTCATGTAATATCGTCCGACCATGCCGCTGCCGTTGGCTAAACCATGCGGATACTTTCCGGAGACAGACTGCAACAATAGCCTTGGCGTTTGTATGGCATTGCCCGCTATCACCACCGCACGCGCCTTCTGTTCTTCCCATTGTCCATCCGCAGTGGCATAGACCACGCTCTCAATGTGATTCTTAGCATCGACATTGATGTGCAACGCCTGGCAGTTTGCCCGCAAATCCAATAGTCCCGTCGCTTCGGCCTTGGGGATGGCCTCATATAGGCTGCTCCATTTAGCCTGATTGCGACACCCCTGAAAGCAATACCCTCTTTGAGTGCATGCTGCACGCCCATCGTATTCTTCGGTATTGATAGCCATGAAACCCGCTTTCGCATGCAACCCCATTTGGTCTGCTCCGCGTTTCATGGCCAAGAAGTTGGTGTTGCCGACCGGTAAAGGCAACACGCGCCCGGCAACACCTAAAACGCGTTCGGCCTCTTCATAATAAGGAATCAAGGAATCATGATCTAACGGCCAGTCTTCTAAATCGGCTCCCGAGATATCCCCGTAGGTTGATCGGGCTTGGAATTCATGCGGCTGAATTCTTAATGCGGCTCCTGCCCAATGCGTGGTGGTGCCGCCGACCGCTTTACAAATCCACGTAGGCAATCCCGTCATGTCCGGCCCCTCACCAATAACGGGATCTAACCACGATAACTTATGAAACATGGCCCATTCGTCCTCTTCAAAATCTTTATCGGCATCCCACCTGGGCCCGGCTTCTAGGGCCACAACCTTGACGCCTTTTAAGCATAACTCTCGAATGACATTGCCTCCGCCGGCACCAGTTCCAATCACCACCACGTCTGCCGGTTCGTTTAACGGCATCTTTAAAAGCGGTCTAGCCATCGATGGCCCTCCTTTCGTTCAATCCCATGACAAATTATCAAACCCATTGTGGAGATATCCGGCTCCGTCACGCTGCGTTAAACCCGGATAGCCTATAGCTGCCCATACGGCATGGCGGTTATAAAAATCCGAGATCGTGACGTTGATTAATGTTTGAAAGAAGGATGTGTCTTCAATATTTTTTAGCAGATCATCTTGGGTATCTGAAGAAAGGTCGCAGAATGTTTGGCTATGAGTCTGGCGTGCCTGGATATCCAGTTCACGCAAGCTTTTCCGAACTTCTTGGCGGCCGGAAACATTGGATACCAGTTGAGAATCATAAGCCAGGGCCGTTTGCCACACTAATTTCTGCAAAGTTGCATCACTATGCGGCACAATGCGCGTCATTACGGCCACAAGTGTCTTGGCTTCCTGCGGTAACAAGGTTTGAAACGTTTCCACGGGCTCCATGAAATATTCCTCCCTGATATAGAAATCAGATCGCTCTTCCGCAAATTTTGCGGGTTCGGAGGACGTGTCTGCTCAGTGCATAAAGCTGTATCCTCTCCACGCTACTCACAACTCTTTACGCGGGGGTCCAGGATATTGAATTGCTGTCCCGGAGGGCGCGAAAATTTAGGTAGCGTGGTGCGAACACGCTCTTTGGGCACGTTCAACGACCGGTGATACGTCGATGAATAACGGGTGACAGGGACTCGCCACGGCTAATCCTTAAAGGATACGTCAAGTCGAAAGATCGGATCCCCGCCTAACAGAACCTGATGGCTAATTCTTCGAGACTCTCAGCATATTCCCGGGTTAGGAGATCGCTGAGCTCGGGAATAATTGGGTGGATTGAGATGGAACGCACGAGAAGTGCAAATTAAACACCTGACAGGGTGATGCTATGACAGAATGTTCTGCCATTTTAACTTCATTATCGTATTAATGAGGCAGAATTCAAGGACAAGTTTTTCAAATAGTGAGATTGGGTTAATTAAGTCGGTAGAAATGTCTGATCGAGAAGACTTGAGTTTGATCGCTGTTCCTTGCTTATTAGCCAACAAGGAGATCGTGTTTCATGCCGGTCGCGATAAATTTTTTGGGTTGATTAGCCGCCAAAGCTCTCTGCCGTGGTGTCTGGACTTCATCTCATGTCCGCGCGGGGAATATTGCAACCAACCCCTCTTGACTTAATGTGTCAAAGGATGATCTATACTTATGGCAATACTCTCAATTTTTACATAAGCCTCGGATTTGACAGCAATACTGCGCGAAAGGCGGTACGCCATGATGGGTTTAGCCTACTAACATGAGAAGGGGATGACATGTCGTGTTATCAGAAGAAATTTTTCTCTTGGATCTAGGGTGGCTAGGCGGTGATATGGGCTGGTTTTTGCCGGGGGGTCCAGGGTGTGCCATGACGTTCAGCAATCGTAACCCAGAAAAGAAATGGGTGGAGATTCCAGTCAGCGCTGCTCTTGTCAAACATCCTGACGGCAATATTCTCTTTGACACCGGGATTTCTCTTAACGCAATGCAAACTCACGAAAAAGGTTTAGCGGAAGTTTTCCCCATCGTAAAAATCTCTGAGGATAACCGAATTGAAGCCCAACTGCAAAAAGTGGGCATGGAGCCGAAAGATATTGATTTCATAGTCATTTCGCACCTTCACCTCGACCACGTTGGTCAGTTAGGGGCATTCCTAAGTAACCGTACGCCTATAATTGTTCAAAAACGTGAATTGGAGTCTGCTTTGTTCATGCTGTGGCAGGGAAAAGGCGGTGCCTATGATTTCTCCGACCTTGAACCCTTGCGTAAGGCCAATTGGATTCCCCTTAACGACCACCAGTTCGAGTTGTTGGATGGGGTTAGTTTAGAGTGGACCGGCGGACACACGGCCGGCCACCAAGTAATGCATGTCAAGACCCAAAGGGGCAATTTCTACACATTTACCGGTGATTATTTACATCTACCCGAGGAATATGATCTGGAGGCTAAAGGATGGCTTTTGAGCGACGCCGAAGAATGGCACAGCTATATCCGTAAACTCAAACTTTTACAGAAAACTCGAAAGGGACACCTGGTTATGGGCCATGACCCTGCATTATGGAATAAATACCCATCTGCTCCGGAAAGTTTAAAATGATTGAACATCAAATTGCGGCATACGGCCTTGAAGGAGGACTATTATGCGACCTACCGATGTTGTCAACACGCCGTTCAATGACGGAGTGTTTGCCATTAATGTTCCGTCCCTGAAATTTGGCATGGAATCCACCCACGATGTTGGGTATGAAGCCAAACGTTTGGGAATACACCACGCCCTTATCGTCGTCGACCCTCATTTAGAAAGTTCACTGGTGTACGACACGGTGAAAGAGGCATTAGATAAAGAGAGTATTGACAGTGCGACCACGACGATGGTGCGCGTCGAACCAGAGGACACGATGGTGCTTGAAGCCTTTCAAGCTATTCGCGAGAAGACGATTGACGGATTTATTTCCATTGGCGGCGGTTCCACCATCGACACCGCGAAAATGCTGAACTTGCTTTATAGCTATCCACGTGATTTGTTGGACTATGTCAACAAACCTATTGGGCAAGGAATTGGCCCGTCAGGGCCTCTAAAACCTCATATTGCCGTGCCCACCACTGCAGGTACAGGGAGCGAAAGCACGAGCATCGCTATTTTGGATATTTCCGCTATCAAAGTGAAAAGCGGTATCAGTCATCGTTACTTACGTCCTGAGGTTGCCGTCATAGACCCGCTGAATACCCTTTCTTTACCACCGATGGTGACGGCTTCGGCTGGACTGGATGTGCTCAATCACGCTATCGAGTCCTTTACTGCCCATCCTTATACTGCCCGGATTAAGGTAAAGGACCCCGCCAACCGACCAGTGTATGTGGGAGCGACACCCATAGGGGATATCTTTGCAATCCAGGCGGTTGGTTGGGTCCATCACTTCATTCGCCGTGCGGTGGCGCAACCCTACGATATTGAGGCGCGTTATTACATGATGTTAGGAGCAAGCATTGCCGGGATCGGATTTGGCCATGCAGGAGTCCACATTCCCCACGCCATGGGCTATCCTATTGCCGGCATGGTTCGCGGCTGGGCACCCCACGACTATAAGTATGGCTATGCGTTAAGTCCACATGGGATCAGCACCGCTATTCCCGCTGCCTATGTATTTCGGAACCTTGCCAATGTTGACTTCGATCGATTCGAACAAATCGCCCGCGTTTTGAATCTTCGCGGGGAAAGCACTCGCCAGTTGGCAGACAATTTCTTTGAGTACTACATAGACTTGCTGACAACTTTAGGCATTCCGACGACTTTGAAGGAGCTAGGATTTACACCCCAAGATGTGGACAATCTGGTGGCAGGGACCTTAGCGCAACAGCGTCTTCTCAGTTTGGCCCCGATTCAGGTGACTGAGGGCGTATTAAAACGCTTATTTGATCAGGCGATTGTCGGCTTGTAACGAGTTCTGAGCACGATTCACGAGCAGATCATCAGAGAAAAAAACCGGTCTTTGAAACGGGGTACCCATAAACCCCATAAAAGGTTCACAAGGTTCTCTAAGCAGCCTCGATATCCATTTCTCAGGGGCTGCTTTCTTATGATCGGTCATGCCGTAAATACAGTGCGTGGGGTGGGAAACATATGTGCAGGTGGTGCTTGGGCGTTGGCCAAGGATTACCTGCAGTCGAGCGGGTTTAGAGCAACCGTTTGGCATCTTGAGGGCCTATCCAAAAATCTATGAATGTGTTGCAGGCAGGCAAAGAGTTTAAGAAGCAACACCAATGAAATCTCTTATAGAACAAAAATATGTTGCCCACTCGGACAAAAACCCTTAGGATTCATCGGCTATTAGCACTTCCGTAAATTTGCTCACGCGGTTCACAAATTCCGCGGTGATACCTTTATCCGTTACAATCCCTGCGAGTTCCCGCCAAGTCGCAAACTGATATGTACTAACCACATTAAGCTTGGATGAATCAACTACTAAGTAAGCTCGGCGGGATGAAGCGATCATGGCCTGCTTTACCTCCACTTCGTTCATATTGGACGTTGATGGCCCGAAAATATGGGCTAGACTATTAGCCCCAATAAAGGCGATATCTGCACTGATTTCGCGGATGGCACGTGTCGTCCATGAACCGACTTGATCCTGGCTCACTTTCCTCACCTCGCCGCCGGTTAGGACCAAATTCACCCCGGTTGCGTTTGCCAAAACGGGAACCGCGCTTAATGAATTCGTGAAAACCGTGATATTTTCCTGCAAAGACAACAAGCGCGCAATCGCAAGAGTTGTACTCCCTCCATCCATGACAACCACGCGTCCCTGGATCAGACTTACGGCCTTTTGTGCAACTGCCGCTTTGAGATTCCTATTCAAGGTATTGGTGTGAAAGAAGGGAAGTTCGCGTTCATCATTGATGTATATGGCACCACCGTGAGTTTTTTTGGCAATGCCCAGCGTTTCCAGGTAGGCGATATCTTTACGAATAGTTTCAGCGGAAACATGATAGGATGCGGCTAATTCTTTTACAACCAGTTTGCCAGTTTGAACTAGAGTTTGAGCTAACTCTTGCCGTCGTTCATCCAGCATTTCGTTGCCTCCTCCGTTATTGGTGAGCGATTACTGTCCTAAATATTGTGGTTCTAAGCGCAAATTCCAGTGGTTACGTTGATGAGTGTAGTTATTTGTTCATGATGGCCAGCCAGTACGTCAGGATCTGGCGTTAATGGTGGAACTCGTCTTAATCCGGTGTACCAACGGCTACGGTGGCCCGACAACCACGTCGCCAAAGACTTCTGACGCAATATGTTCCTGTAGGATCTTATTGATTCCTTCCTGATCAAATTTATTTTACCTCATTATCCAGTAAACGAAAATTGCTTTGTGGTTAAATACCAAGTAAAGGAATTGTCTTATCGATATTTTCCCAATATTTTTACGTGGTTTTTGTTGACTTAGGATTGTGAGACGATGTATCATTGAGTGAATTCAGCAATCAATACTGTTTTCTGTGTTTTCCGAATAACGCGTATTTAGTTGAGGAGCAGTGAGTCGCATAAGCAGATGTGGTTCGAAGGTGTCATTGAATTGGTGTGGTATCGCAGCCTTTGGTATCCAATGTAGCAATTAATCGTCAAGATTTTAAATTTCTAAGGGGGAGGAACTTGGATGAACAAATTGTTCGCGCTGAGTGGAATCGTTTTGATCACCGGACTGTCTTTGGCCGGGTGCGGTACATCTTCTACAGCCAACGGAAAAACAGTCATTACCGTGGCCACTGTTAACAATTCACAAACATACATGATCGGTTAAGTCAGGTGACAGGGATGAGGCCCCAAAATCAGCACCGTAATGCACGTTCTGGCGGCGTACACTGACACTCAATACATCAGATTACCGCCCTGTCTTCCTCCGACGAGGTCCAACCTGACTTATCTGGGGATGTATGTTCACAAATGGTACAGATGGAAAAATTGACGAAAACCGTGTTTGAAAAAGCCAATCCGAATATAGAGGTGAAGTTCGTAACGTTGCCGGAAAATCAACTACGTCCGAAAGTGACGCAGGATGTGGCCACAAACTCGGGTCGATTTGATATTGTCACTATTGGTAATTACGAGACTCCTATTTGGGCCAAAAATGGCTGGATTTCCAACTTGACGCCACAGTTTAACGCTATGACCGCTTCTCAAAAGAAAAGTTACGACTTTGCGGATTTGATCAAGCCTATCATGCAGTCTCTGTCGTATCAGCACTCGACCTACGCGCTGCCGTTTTACGGCGAGAGCAGCATGATTATGTACAATAAAAAAATATTTGCAGCGGATCACCTCACTATGCCGTTACATCCGACATGGGCTCAAATCGCCACATTGGCTAAGAAGGCGGATAATCCCAGTCACGGAGTATACGGAATATTACTTCGGGGAGCACCGGGATGGGGAATGAATCTGGCTCCCTTAGATACTGTCATTAACACCTTTGGCGGAAGATGGTTTAACATGCATTGGCAACCTCGGTTAACTAGTCCCAGCACCGAAAAGGCCGTGAGCTTTTATGTGAATTTACTGCAAAAATACGGTGAACCCTCACCCGCCACAACCGGATGGCAAACGGCTCTAAGCCTCATGGCCCACGGAAAGGGCGCAATGTATTATGATGCAACTTCTGAAGCTGGTGTCTTGGAAACACCTTCACAGTCAACCATTGCAGGACACGTCGGATTTGCCTACGCTCCGGTTGACAAAACTGCTAAGGGGAGTCATTGGCTTTGGTCGTGGGCTCTCGCCATGGTCAAAGATAGTCGTCATAAAGCGGCCGCATTCAAATTTATGACGTGGGCAACGAGTCCTCAGTATCTCAAGCTAGCCGGAAAAACGTTTGGGTGGGCCAACGTTCCTCCCGGTACACGATATTCTATTTACCACGACTCACAATACCTCAAAGCGGCTCCTTTTGCGCCCATTACTCTAAGCTTGATAGACACCGCGACTCCGAATAATCCTACGTTGAAACCCGTTCCTTATACCGGCGTACAATTTGTGGAAATACCTCAATTCGAAACCGTTGGCCAAGAAGTCAGTCAGGACGTGTCTTCGGCCATCGCGGGAAACACCTCGGTGAAATCGGTGTTGCAACAGGCTCAAAGTCAAGCGGCTGGGGCAGTTAACGCCAGTAACACCAAGGGTTATTAATAGCAGCCGGGAGGGCATCAAATGGTCAAGCGTCAACCTGAACAGACACTTTTGGTAAGCACAAAAAACGCAGACACCGTGGGAAGAGCCCGAAATTCGCTGCGAACATGGATGCATCTTCCGGCTATTTTCTATCTCGTGCTCTTGACCCAAATCCCCTTTCTCTATGCGCTGTGGACAAGTTTGCATTCGTGGAATCTTCTTGAACCGGCCCTGGGTAAGCCATTCGTGGGCTTAGCAAATTATGCCTATGAATTGTTGCATGATCCCGAGTTTTGGCCCGTGGTCGAAAATACCGGAAAGTTAATATTTGGCTCTATCGTTGTCTGCATTATTGTGGGTACCATGCTTGCCTTATTATTGCATCGAGCCTTTCCGGGACGCAATTTGCTGCGTACCGTTATTATTATCCCGTTTCTGATTACGCCTTCTGTTAGCGCGGTGGTGTGGAAAAATTTGATTCTAAGTCCCAGTTTTGGCCTTATTAACTGGCTTATTACGACATTGGGAGGTCAACCCGTACCCTGGCTCTCTAAGTTTCCGATGTTAAGTATTATTGGTATGACATCATGGGAGTGGACTCCATTTTTTGTTCTTGTGTTGACGGCGGGCCTGCAATCCGTGCCCGAGGAAACAATCGAGGCAGCACGTGTCGACGGTGCGGATGGCCCTACCATTTTGTGGCGCATCGTGTTGCCGTTCCTGAGGCACTATTACGAAGTCGCCGTATTACTGGGTACCATTTTCATTTTTCAAACGTTTGGCAAGATCTACATTGCTACGGCCGGGGGACCTGGCATTCTAACCACGACCTTACCTTACTATACCTATCAAGTGGCTTTTCAGCACTGGGCCGTGGGACAAGCTGCAACCATCGGGGTTTTCGGAGTGATTCTTGCCATTATTTTGGCACAAATAATGGTTCGTTACTTTACACGAGGTGTTGAAGTTGAAGGAGTTGAATGACATTGGCACAACGTTGGCGAACACGGGGACTAACGGTTTTGACCTATGTGATCGTGATAATTTATTTGTTTCCCGCGCTGTGGATGGTCCTAACGGGTTTCAAGACAGAGAGCCAGGCCTACTCGTCTATTCCGACACTGCTCTTCCAACCCACATTGAGCCAATTCAAACTGGCGTTGGGGTCTGGATTCGGCGGGTATTTAACGCATAGCGTCATGGCTTCCTTTATATCCACGGGAATTGCACTACTTTTAGGTATTCCGGCCGCGTACGCCATGGTCTTTCACATGCCATATAAACCGTCACGAAATATGCTGTTTTTTGTTCTTTCCACGCGGTTCATGCCTTTTGCGGCGATTATCGTGCCACTTTACATTCTGTATACTCATCTTCATTTGCTCGACACCATTACTGGTTTGGTGCTGGTCTATACCTCGATGAATTTGCCTTTGATTATTTGGATGGGCCGATCATATTTTCTGGACATTCCAGAGGGCATCATCGAAGCCTCGCGCATTGACGGTTGTTCCCCCTGGCAATCTCTTTTGAAGGTGGCATTACCTCTGTCGTCCTCGGGGCTCACAGCCTCAGCTCTTCTCGCCATTATCTTTGCATGGAACGACTTTTTCTTTGCAGTGAATTTCACCTTCACCAATGTTCCTACGTTGCCCATTATGGTTTCATCCTTTATGACAAGTGAAAGCTTGTTTATCGCTAAGCTTTCTGCGCTCGGCACTTTGGTAACCATTGTTCCGGTTGCGCTTGGATTGTACGCACAACGCCATCTTGTTCGTGGGTTGACAGCGGGGGCAGTCAAATAAGGGAGGCTAACGAAGTGGTGTTATTGCTCTCACTGAACACTTCTCTGGACCGCATACTCGTTTTGGATGATTTAGAATCAGGCAAAGTGTACCGTGCTCGGGCCGAACATTGGGCCGCCGGGGGTAAAGCACTGAATGTCCTTAAAATGCTGAATCAGTTGGGAAAGACCACTGCGACCCTTCTCACCGTCGGGGGTATGACGGGATCGGCCATTCTTCAGTTGTTGGCTGATGAACACATGGAGAATCAGTGTATTGTCTACGATATTCAGGGTTATTCGAGAATTTGTGACGTGATTATCGAAACGTCTCGGAATATTTCCACAGTCATTAATACCCAAGGACCCACATTGAGCGAAAAAGAACTCTTCACTGTTCTCGAGGGTGTTCATGATTATATGAATAGTTACAAGCCAGATTATTTGGTTCTGACAGGCAGTCTGCCTCCTGGAACACCGACAAATGTCTACGCCCAACTTGTGACAAAGAGCCGCGAGAAAAATGTGCGGTGTGTGGTGGATGCCAGTGGGGAGGCGTTATTATTGGCCATCCAAGAGGTGCCATGGCTCGTCAAAGTCAATTGGTACGAATTTATGCAGATAGCTCCCACCTTAAGCCGCAATTTGGGAATTGCTATGGAAAAGGAGAGTTATCCATGGTATTTGGGAATCCATCCGTTATGTGAGGCACTTCATCAAAGAGGGACCAATGTTGTCGTGACTAATGGAATCGATGGCAATGCTGCTTGGACGGATGACGGATATTGGCGGACCTCGTCCATCTCGATTACCGTCCGCAATGCCACCGGTGCTGGGGACGCTTTCCTAGCGGGACTGATATCGAACTTCATTGATACGCATGATTTCAGGGAAGCTCTCAGATGGGCAAGTGCAACTGGTGCCAACAAGGCGCAACACTTAAAAGCATGTGTGGATGATGGCCGGACCATTGAAAAAATAGCCAGACATCTTGACCAAGATGAGTTGTTTTCACAGTCTGCGGGAGACAATTGAAATGGCGATATTTATAGGATTGGATATCGGCACAACGCAGATCAAAGTCGTGGCGATCAACGAGCAGTATGAAATCTTGCAACAAGAGTCGATGTTAACCCCTGTGGACAATGACAGTTACGGTCGTGTTCACGACGCCACGCGTCTTGTCCAAAGCTGTCAGTCCATCGTTAGGAAAGTGCTGCAAGGGCTGAACAGGTCCCAGGTTAAGGCAATATCCGTCGCTAGTGTGGGGGAAGAGGGGTTTTTTCTGGATGTTTCCGGTAAAGTGCTCTATCCGTCTATCGTGTGGTTTGAACAACGCCGGGGATCAAGTTGCGACAAATGGATCAGAGAACATCCGGATGCGCGACTTCGCACAGGTTTGGCACTGAAACCCAGTTACTCCCTCTTCAAATGGCTGTGGTTAAGCGACACGTTTCCGAATGTGTTGAAACAGGCTGCAAAGTGGATTTCCATAAGTGACTATATAGGCTTTGTCCTGTCTGGCACATTATGTACAAGTTTTTCCCAAGCGACGCGTACTTACGTTTTCGAACCGTTTACACGGTCGTGGATCTATCCATGGATCGATGACGTTTTTCCAAACGGCACCGATATGCTTCCGCCCGTTGCCGCCACGGGGTCCGTCATTGGTTACACAACCAGTAGCACCGGTGATGAATGGGGTATGCCACCGGATGTAGCCGTGGTTGTGGGAGGACATGACCATCCTATCGGTGCCATAGGATGTGGTGTAAAAAGTTCGACAAAAATCTTGGATTCCATGGGCACAGCGGAACTAATGTATTGGCCCGTACGTAATCTTGATCAATCGGCTTCCGGTAGTTATTTGATGGAACAAGGTTACACCGGCTACCCTGAAGGGCCATATTATCTGGCTGCAGGCACTTACAGTGGAATGATAATTAAGACTCTATGCCGATTATTGGGCATCGCGTTTGACACAGTCTATCACATGGAATTCACCAAGCCGCTCAATCCCAGTGAATTGCTGGTAATCCCCAATGCATTGGGTGGTAAACCGTCTTTTAGCATGTTGTCGCTTACTGACGACATTTCGACTGATGAGATTGTTATCGGCGCATTGGAAGCCAGCGCCATGGCAATAAAGACTGTGATGGAGGCGATGTGCGCGTCTACTTCCGATTTTCCACAAATCATTGCCATTGGCGGCGGAGCCTCCAAGACAGCCTTGCAAATCAAGGCCAACGTTTTGCAACAGCCCGTCCATAGCACACACGGCATCGAAGTTGTCGCATTTGGCGCAGCGAAGGTTGCTCGCGAGGCAATTATTAAGGGTGATCGCGAACCACTGACTTACGACACAACTTTTCCGGATCTTCGCTTCAAAGAATATTACGAGGAAAAACTTTCTCGATTTAAGGCCAATTGGCTGAGAATCAAAAAGGATGGGATAAGATGATACAACCACGGTCATGGATCCTCACGGATCCCGGCAGGTTTGTTCCGGATAACAGCGAGGAGCCTATTTTGAGTCCCATGCTTGTACGATTGCGACCTGCCTACTGCGGCATATGCGGATCGGATCTCCATTCATACAAGGGTAAGCATCCTATGGTTCACCCACCCATTATATTGGGGCATGAAATCAGTGCCACAATCTCAGAAGTTGGTTCCGAAACCGGATTGAACATTCCCGTCGATTCGCCGGTGGTGGTGCTTCCATCCGTTCCCTGTGGAGAATGTTATCAATGCCGCCATGGCAGGGAGCATATTTGCTCGCGGCTAAAGGTTATCGGGAATGTCGGGTTAAATGGCGCATTGTCACACTATGTGGATGTTCCCGCGCGCTCGGTTGTTCCGATTCCTCCCGATATGGATTTGGCACGGGCGGCATTAGTGGAACCCACAGCCGTGGCTGTTCACGCTTTAAAACGCATGGTCTATGAAGAAGGCGGTCTTGTCATTATCGGCGCAGGCCCCATTGATCTTCTGACTGCTCTGGTAGCGAAAGCTCAAGGGATAGATCCTGTGAGTATTTTAGATATTCGGGACGGCCGGTTGAGAGCCGCCCAAAACTTAGGACTAGATAACGTCCTCAAGAGCACAGACAGCGACTTAGTTGAAAAAATCTATACCATTCATCCTGACGGTCCGGGGGCCGTCTACGATTGTGTAGCCGTTAGCACAACGATTAACCTCGCTCTGAATGTGGCAAGAAAAGGGACTTCGGTAGTCTTGGCAGGTGTTCCCGAAGATCCGCTCAATATGGACGCCATACTCATTCAGGACCGGGAGCTCACTGTTGTCGGGACTTTAATGTACAACGTGTTGGATTTTCAGGAGGCGATTGAGCTGATTTATCGTAACCGGATTCCGGATGGCATTGTGACAAAAATCGTACCATTTGAGGATGTGCCCGGCGTTTTTAGCCAATTGGCACAAGACCCTGGTGAGGATATCAAGGTGTTAATCAAAATATCCAATTGAAGAGGCGATAGCCGATGTTGGCTGCAGTAACCTATCAAAATGGGCAAACGGAAGTCGTATCGCGTGCAAATCCGGAGGTTGGGCCTGGATTCGTGGCTATCAGAGTGGCCGCCGCAGGTATTTGCGGTACGGATCGTCATATTGTGCACGGTGCATATCCTGCCCAATTTCCACGCGTTCTGGGTCACGAAATCACGGGAGTCGTGGAAAAGAGTGAAAGTGCTTTGATTTCACCAGGCCAAGCCGTAGTGATCGACCCTAATATTCCGTGTTATGCCTGTGATATGTGCCATCGGGGGGAGGTACATTTATGCCGTCACAGACAAGCCGTTGGGGTTGATATGGATGGGGGATTTCAAGAAGTCGTTGTGGTTCCCGAAGAGCAGGTGTATGTCTTGGATCCCAGCGTGCCAATAGAACGAGGCATCTTCGCGGAACCATTATCATGCTGCCTTCATGGGGTTGATCGTTTGAGATTAAAGGCAGGAGCACGTGTTGCTATTGTCGGACTGGGCCCTATTGGAATGCTGCTGAGTTTCTTATTGTCCGCTCAGGGTTCCAAAATCGTAGGCATTGAAGAAAATAGGGAACGGTGTGAGATTGCTCGTCATAACGGGCTCAATGTGTTCTCCCCAAAAGACATGGAGGATCAAGGGACAAGCCAATTTGATGCCATTGTCGATGCCGCGGGCTCTGCCAAAGTTCTGGAATGGGCTCTCACCAAGGTGAGGGTCGGGGGGTCCATTATGGTGTTTGGTGTGGCACATCCTCAGGATATGGCTTATATATCTCCCTACATCCTTTACCAAAAAGAAATCACTTTAGTGGGGGCTTATACCAATCCATTTACGATGTCGAGGGCCGTTGACCTCATCAACGCCAATAAGATTGACCTGGTGTCGATGATGACGGAGAGGATTTCTTTTTCCGATATTCCTCAAGCGCTCCAACGTTCACCAAAAGGCTTTAAGACTTTTGTTGTCCTATAACAGGTTGGTAACAGTGAAACGCATTGACAGGTAGAAGGAGGATATGACGTCAATGAATCAAATGAAAGCGGTAGTTTTGCGTGCTCCTCAAGATGCGGTGGTGGAACTGGTTGAGAAACCGGATGCCGGAGATAATGACGTTATCGTGCGGGTCAGTGCATGTGGTTTATGCGGCACCGACTTAAAGATCTTTTCCGGTGAATATTTATCACCCTACCCCTTAATCCCCGGTCACGAACTGGCGGGCACCATTGTCAGTGTGGGCTCGGGGGTGGATTCGGCTTGGATAGGACAAAGAGTTGCGGTAGACCCCACTTTGGCTTGCGGGCACTGCGAATTTTGCCAAGATGCACAATTCAATCACTGCGAATCGTGGGGTGCCATTGGGGACACGGTTAATGGGGGATTTGCCGAGTTTACTCGTGTTCCCATGGCCAACATTTACCGTATAAAGGATAGGATGCCCTTTAATTTGGCCGCGCTCGTTGAACCTGTCTCATGTGCTGTTTGGGCGTTAGAACGAATGCGCATCAGGCCGGGTAGTCGTGCGTTAATATTTGGGGCAGGTCCAATGGGGCTTATTCTTATGAAATTGTTGGCGAATGCCGGTGTAATGCGTGTCACCATTGTGGATACGAGTCTGGAACGGCTTACAGTAGCAAAAAGCTATGGGGCACACGACATTTTGCAAAGCGATACACTGGATCAACTGCAATACTCGGCGCCGAAAGGTTTTGATCTGGTCGTTGACGCAACCGGAAATCCGAATGTCTTGTCAATAGCCCTACCTTGGGTCAGGAAGGCGGGACAACTTTTGTTGTTTGGCGTATCCCCGCAAGGTGCAACGGCAACGATCGGGCCATACTTAATTTACCATAATGAAATAACGATCCTGAGCTCCATGGCAATTAATCACAGTTATGGTCGCGCCCTAAACATTGTTGAGGAACGCGGCGGCGAATTTCGATCGTTAATTACTCATGAACTTCCGTTGAATGACTATCTAAGAGCCATTAGCATGATGAAAGAAGGAAAGGGGATTAAACTGCAGTTGAGTATGGACACCGTAGGATAGGGCGAGAAAGAGTGGTGCACCGGATAATAAATTTTTCCTCCTAGTTTAACTCCACATCGTAAACCTTTCCGTGTCGGTAGGGTTCTACTACAAGAAATCAGGTGAAGAAGAAATGACGGGTATAGAGTGGCGGTTGAATAGAATTTTCTCTTCAGACGGCCGCGCCGTGATTCTTCCCGTGGATCACGGTATTGCTTTGGGAGAAATTGCGGGACTTCGTGACCCTTTAAAAGTGCTCAGTCAATTTTTGCAATTGCCGATGGATGGTGTTCTTCTGACTCAAGGATTATATCGATCGACTAATCCATCTCTGTGGGGGCGTGGCGGTCCCGCTCGTATTTTGACAGTGGATTCATTCTTTAGTGATGAAGATTCTCTAGTCCATGATGTGCTTTTTGATCCTATGACGGCGCTGGCGGAAGGATTCGACGCGATTAAAATGATTATGATGTGGGACCAACCGGCTCACACACAAGCCGCAATTGTCAAGCATATAAGCAAGACCATTGTTAAAGCGCACAAACTTAGTGTGCCGGTGATGGTAGAACCCGTTCTAAACAATGGGTATGGCGCTTCGGATCCGTTACTGAACAATGCCGTACGGATAGCTTTTGAAATCGGAGCCGATATATTGAAAGTGCCGTATCCGGATTCGCTCGATACCTTAAATCATTGGACAATGTCCTATCCCGTTCCCTTTCTGATTCTGGGGGGACATGCCATCACGAGCCCCGATGCGATAGTCAAAATGGTGCAGGAGGCTTTGCAAGCGGGTGCCGCTGGAGTGACGATGGGCCGAAATATTTGGAATCGTCCCGAACCGCAAGGGTTCCAACTGATGAAAACAATTATTACGTTAGTGCACGGCAAGTAGTTGACGCAAAACGGTAACCAAAGAAAGGACAGTTAACATGGCAGTTGTTAATCCAGCCTCTCTTATTCACGCGGCTTTTGAAAACCGTTATGCCATTGCGGCATATAATGTTGATTCACTCGACATGGCTATGGCGGTGGTTCGCGGCGGCGAAGCTGCGAACGTGCCCATTTTAATTCAAATTACGGTCGATACGTTGAATACATGGGGATGGGAACGCCTTACCCATATGGTGTGCAGCTTAGGGGCCTCTTCCGAAATTCCGATAGGTTTGCATCTCGACCACTGCAAACAAGTCAAAGACGTTTTTCGTGCCATTGATTTAGGGTTCACTTCGGTTATGTATGACGGTTCGACTCTCGATATGGCTTTAAACATTCAAAATACGTTAAAGGTTGTCGACTACGCCCGTTTACACAACGTCATGATCGAAGCGGAATTGGGCCACGTTGGACGCGAAGGAGAGCCTCTTGAGTGGAGGACGGTAACATCAGTGGAAGAAGCTTCCGAGTTTTACGCCAAGACCCATGTCGATTGTCTGGCCGTGGCCATCGGAACAGAGCACGGTAAGCAGGTTGATGAAGATCATATTCGCTTTGATCGGATTCGCGACATTCATCGCGAAGTGCCTGTTCCTTTGGTTCTGCATGGGTCGAGCGGCGTTCCCAACGATATTTTGTGTAAACTCTTGTCTTTTGGGATTAGCAAAGTGAATATTGGAACCGAATTGCGCACCCTGTGGTGGAAATGTCTTCTAGAGAACCAAACCCGAAAACCGCGAGAAGCATTGTCGACCATGTCCAAAACACTCAGGGACTATGTGAACGAGAAGAGTCGTCTGTTGTCTCACCCAGTAAATTGAATTGATTACCGCCACTCGCATTAGCTTCGCCAATACTCCAAGTCTCCATTCTGGTTGAGCATTCGATTTCCATTGAAGATTTGGGATTGCTTAGTCTTGAGGGGTGGCAAGAGATTAGAATCGCAATCCATGGGGCTTCCTATGTATCTTGGAAGAAGGCCGATGTGAGTCCAACTGGCCATTGTGGTCCCGGACATAAGGGGATGCGCGAACAAGGGAAAAACCCGGCGGGCACAGGGTGGACTCTGCCATCTGATTCTCGTAGCGGATGGGTGATTTGGCCCCCGGGATCTCTTCCCATACGCGCTAACTTAGCTTGCCCTGTAAAATAAACTTAAAAAAATTTTTCGAAACGTAAAGGACTTTTCCCAGATATCGCGAAGTGATCTAAAGAGGAACAGTTTAGGCACGAGGAGGATATGGTGGTGAAGTCTTCAGAGACCGTGTGGGAGGAAAGCTGGGCATTTTTGTTGCATTTTTTGCCGAAAGGTTGGCAAGATGCGGCCTGGGAGCAGCATGCGATCATGCGTCGGCGGGCCATTCAGAGCGCCGAAGCTCTTTTACGCCTCATCTTCGCGTATGCCTGGAATGATTGGTCTTTGCGCACCGTGGCGAGTGGGGCCGAACGGACGGGTCTCGGAAGTCTGTCCGATGTGGCTGTCTTGAAGCGGTTACGCCACGCCGAGGCGTGGCTGGGTCATTTAGTGGACCGCTGGTTTGTGGAACGAGGCCTGGAGACACCGCGAACCTTCCCTTTTCGTCTCGTCTTGACCGACAGCACGACGATTCAAGAACCTGGCAGCGCTGGGACGACCTGGCGCCTCCATGCCCCATGGAATTGGGCAGAAAAACGGTGGGAAGGACTCGACCTCACGGATCAGCACGGAGGAGAATCCTTAACCCGATTGCCTTGGCAGCGCAATGATGTCGTCTGGAGTGATCGGAATGACGCGAAAGCCTCGGCGTTGGCCTGGATCGTCGATCAGCAGGCGCATGTGATTGCCCGGTTTGGATGGAATGCCTTACGCTGGGAAACATTGGAGGGAAACCCATGGGATGTTCTGGAAGCCGTGCGGACGCTGACGGACACGACCCCCGGACAATGGTGGGTGCAAATTCGCCCGACTCGCCAAAGCCCACCCTTGCGGCTCCGCGTTGTCGCGATCCGCAAATCCCCGGAGGCCGCGG